>JBASWX010000175.1:0-2384 GCA_049276695.1 Planctomycetota bacterium | reverse complement strand
ACCACTGGCAGCCGAGCAGCGCCCCGTCGTCGAGCCGGCCGGCCGGTTGGCGGAGGCGCCGGCCGTTCCGGAACGCGCCCCCGCGGCGCACCGCCTCGTAGAGCGCTGCTTCTGGTTGGCAGTGCACGCAGGCGAGCACCGGCGAACGTTCGTGCAGCAGCGCCACCGCGACCGAAAAGCAGGGCAGGCCGCGCGCGTAGTTGCTGGTGCCGTCGATCGGATCGACGACCCAGAGCCAGCTGCGATCGAGGTCGCGCGGCGGGGTCTCTTCGCCGAGGAAGCCGGCGTCCGGCAGCAGCCGCTGCAACCCCGCGCGCAGGCGACGTTCGGCCGCGACGTCGACCGCGGTCACGAAGTCGCCGAAGCCCTTGCGGGTCACGGCACCCGGGCGCAGCCGTCGCTGCGCCCGCACCACCGCAGCGGCGACCGCCTGCACCAGTGCACGGACCGGCGCGCGCAGGGCTCGCACCACGGCCGGAACGGGAGTTCGCGCGGTCATCGGGCCCGGATGGTGCCATGTCCATCCGGGCGCGCAAGACCGCGCCGCCGCCGCGAGGGCGGCTACAGGATGTCGAGGATCCCGGTCTGCTGGTTGGTCAGCGTCTCGACCGTCGCCCGGTAGTTCACGTGCACGCCGAGCTTGCTGTTCCACGGCAGCGGTTCCTTGTCGGCGACGCCGCCCAGCGCCACCGCGGCGAACGCGCGCGACAGGTCACCGAGCCGGTCGTCGAACAGCAGCTTCTGCAGCGGCGCGATCGTGCGGCGGTCGCCGATGAAGCCCAGCGCCGAGGCGACGGCGCCGAGCTTCGCGAGGTTGCGCTCGCCGTCGTCGAGCAGCGCCAGCAGGTCGTCGGCAACGCGCTTGTCGCCGAGCTTGCCCAGCGCCACCGCCGCCTGCCGCAGCAGGTCGGTGCGGCGCGCCGCCTGCTTGACCACGCCGCGGATGGCCTCCTTCGACTCCCCGTCGTTCATCAACGCCAGCCCGATGCACAGATTGCCCGCCACGTCTTCCCGGGCGACGCTGGCGAGCATCCGGGCCCGCATCTCGTCGGCGGCAGTGGTCACCTTCGCCAGTCCGAGCGCGATCGCCAGGGCGCCGGTCAGCGCCGGCGTGCGGCTCGCCTTCAGCGCGTCGGTCAAGGTGCTGGCGGCCAGCGCCAGGCGGCGCTCGGTGTCCTCGCCGAGCGGTCCCTGCTGCGCCAGGAACGACCACAGACCGAGGGCGAGCGCGCACCACGGCTTCTCGTGGTCCTTGCGCGCGCCGTCGAACGCGTCCACCAGCGCCGAGAAGTTGTGCTCGCCACCGATGCGCCCGAGGCTGATCAAGGCGAAGCAACGGGTCTGCACGTCCTTGTGGGTGCGCCAGGTGTCCAGCAGCACGCGGCTGTGGCGGCCGTCCGGGCACACCTTCTCGTCGGCGTGGTCGAACGGCCGCACCAGCCCGCCGAGGGCCAGTGCGCACGACTGCGCGATGCACAGGTTCGAGCGCCTGACCGGGCCCTGGTCCTGCAGGTCCGCGGCGAAGCGGTCGCGGTAGCGGCCGCTGCGCTCGTGGTTGCGGCCGATCAGCTTGGCGATCGCGGTGGGGCAGTGGGCCTGCATCAACTGCTCGCCGACGCCGAGGTCCTTCTGGTAGTAGGCGTCGAGTGCTGCGAGCACCTCGTCGAGCAGGGCATTGCCGGCCGGCGTGTCGATCGCGATGTCGAGCAGGCTCATTGCCGAGATCGCGGCGACCTTCAAGTTGCGGCTGGCAGCCCGGTCGTCGGCCAGCAGTGTCCGCATCACCTCGAACGCGCGGCGCTTCAGTTCCAGGTTCGTGGTCCGGTGGGCGGTGAGGCCAAGGCCGTAGGTCGCGAACGAGCGGGTGCGGTCGTCGACCGCGCCGCCGGACGCGGCACGGCCTTCAGCGTTGTCCAGCGCCAGTCCGGCCAGCAGGGCAACGCTGCCGGCGTCGCCGAGCGCGGCGATGCCGAGCGCGAGTGCGGCGGTCTCGCGGATCTCCTGGTCGTGCTTCTTCAGCCGCGGCCGGAACACGTCGATCAGGTCGAAGTCGGGGTGGTTCTCGCCGACCTTCGCCATCGCGACCATGCACGACGACGCGATGTCGCGCTGGTCAGTCGCGTCGATCGCCTTCTTCAACGCCGGCAGCACATCGTCGAGGATCTCCTCGCGGCTCGGCCTGAGCGTGTCCCGGGTCTCGGTGCGGCGGGTCGGGCCGAGCCAGTGGTCGTCGCTGCCGGTCTGCGGTCCACCCTGGTGCACCGCGTCCTTCAGCCGCAGGAACGGGTCCTTGTTGAACTCCCACCAGTAGTCCCAGGTGGTGAAGTCGTCGACTGGCGGCATGCCGCGCTGGCCGGTCGACGGCGCCCGGCCGCCGCCTGGGC
>JBASWX010000174.1:0-1541 GCA_049276695.1 Planctomycetota bacterium | reverse complement strand
GGCGTGTTCCATTCCGCCGGGGAAGTCGTTCTCCGAAATGCTCATGCCTGAAGGCCGCCCACCGAAAGGGGCAGCAGTCATTCCGCCGGCGTGCCGGGCACGCCGCCGTGGTGTGGCGACAGCCAATCCGCCGCAGCTTCCGTCCGCGGAACCCGCAGCGCATCGCGTTTCGCCGCCTCGATCGTCCGCTCGCCGGGCCGGCAATGGCCCGAGGTTGCGCGCACGGACTTCGTCACCGGGCACCCGGTGGCGAACAGGAACCGGTGTCGCGCCGCGAGCCGTGACCCGCGCCGCAGCAACCGGAGTCTCCCACCTCGCCGGCCCAGCCCTGGACAACCAGTCTCCTGGACAGCCAGTCTCGGACAACCCAGTTCCGGTACCAGCATGGACCGGAACCTGTGCGCACGTCGGCAACCTGACCGCGGGCGCGGGCTCGAGCTGGTGCACTGTGCCTCTTCCGCGAGGCGCGGCACTCACCAGCCGGCAGCGAGTGTCGTCGGGTCGCTGCTCCACAGCAAACCCGCCAACGAGACCGGACGCTATCGGCCGCCGCCAGCGGGCGCAAGGCAGCAGTGCCAATTCCTGCGGCCCCACCCGCAGCGAGCGCCGGTCCGGCTGTTGCGAACGCGCGCGCCCAGCATTATCCACGCGCCCACTGCGATCGGCGGTTCGGTCTCAACTTCCCCGCCGGCGCGCTCCGAAAACACCAGCGGCAGCGGCCCCCGCCGCGCCAACGGAACCGCACGATGGCAACCAACAGCGACTTCGATCCCCGCCCCCGCCGTCTCGACGAGGACGATGATGACGAGCAGGACTGCCCGCACCACGGCGGCGACAAGCACGGCGGCATCCCCAACCCCTACGAGAAGGCGCTGTTCGAGGCCCGCACGCTGCTGGTCAGCGGCGCGGTCGACGACAAGATGCTGCGCGACGCCACCGTGCGCGTGCTGGCGATGGAGCAGAAGGACAACAAGACTCCGATCAAGGTCTTCATCAACTCGCCGGGCGGCAGCGCCGACGCCGGCTTCGCGATCTACGATCTGCTGCGCTTCGTCAAGCCGCCGGTGATCACGATCGTCAACGGCCTGTGCGCCTCGGCCGGCATCCTGATCCACCTCGCCGCCGACAAGAAGCGCCGCTTCTGCATGGGCGAGAGCCGGTTCATGATCCACCAGCCCTCGACGATGGGCCGCGGCACCGCGTCCGATCTCGACATCACCGCCAAGGAGATCCTCAAGCTGCGCGACCGCTACAACCGGATCATCGCCGAGGCCTGCGGCAAGAAGCCGGAAGAGGTCACCGAGTCGGCGCGCCGCGACTTCTGGCTCGATGCCGGCCAGGCGCTCGAGTACGGGCTGGTCGCCAAGGTCGTCAAGAAGCGCGACGAACTGCCCGAGTAGTGCGGCGGCAGGTGCCGGTGCGAACGAACGCGCGGTGCAGGGCTTGAACCCCGGCCGCACGTCGTCGTTGATGGCGGCCATGTCGCGCCTGGCCGCCGCCCTGTTCGCCTGCGCCGCCGCACTCGCCGCGCAGGCGACGCC
>JBASWX010000173.1:0-8020 GCA_049276695.1 Planctomycetota bacterium | reverse complement strand
GGCGACCCCTGCCTGCAACCGCCGACCGCGGCGGGTGCGGGCGCGCGGCCAGCGCCACGACGGCCGCCGCCAGGTCATCGCTTCGACCTCTGCACGACCAGCGCGACGCCGCCGACGACGAAGCCGGTGCCGAGCCACAGATAGCGGTCGGCAGTGCCGTCGCCGACGGCGACCCCGAGCAGCACGGCCAGCACCGGTGTCACGTACGAGATCAGCGACAGCCGCGACGCGGGCACGCGCTGCAGCAGCCAGAAGTAGACGCCGAACGTCAGCGCGGTGCCGCCGAGCGCCAGGTAGAGCGTCGCGATCGTGGTCCCGGTCGTCCACCGCATCGCCAGCGGCGATTCGCACGCGAACGCGGCGACACCGAGCAGCAGGGCACCGAACAGCATGCCGTTCCGGTTCAGCAGCACCGAGCTGGTGCCGTGCCCGTACTTCTTGACCAGCGTGGTGCCGGCCGCGGAGATCACCGGACTCAGCAGCAGCAGCAGCGCCGAACCGAGCAGGCCCGCGGGTGCCTGCTCGCCGCCGCCGAGGTCGCCGGAGAACACCAGCACGATGCCGCCGAACGAGATCAGGAAGCCGAGCCACTGCCGCGCGCGCAGCCGTTCGTCGAGCACCAGCACGCCGCTGCCCGCCATCAGCAGCGGGAAGATCGCCCACAGCACTGCGGCGATGCCGGACGGCACGACCTGTTCGGCGACGTAGAGCACGCCGTACGAGCCGGCGAAGCTGGTGGCGCCGGTCGTCAGCCACAGCCACGCCGGCGGCGGCGGCTTCGGGTCGAGGCGCAGCAGCCGCGGCGCGACCAGTGCCATCGAAGCACCGGCCAGCAGGAAGCGCAGCGCCGCCGACGACAGCGGCGGCTGGTTGTCGTGCTCGAGGCAGACGCGGATCGCCCACCAGGTGCTGCCCCAGATCGCACACAGCAGCGCGATCAGTGCCGGCACCAGCAGGCCGCGCGCGGGCGCTGACTCAGGAGCGGACGGCATGGAGCGCGACGGTCAGCATCCCGGCAAGCGTTGGGCGCAGCGTGTGCAAGGTCAAGGCGCGCAACGCTTGCTCGCCGCGGCGGTGGTGCGGCAGCCAGGGCGGCAGCGGGAATGGTCGGAACGGCGCGCGCACGACGACGCGCTGGACGGCGGTCCCGGTCAGGTTGCGGACCTGGCCGGAGCCGCACTCGATCGGCGAACCAGGAGGAACGCCCCACGGCGTGGTGCCGAGCCCATAGCCGAGCCCGGTCCAGGTGTTGATCGCGATCGTGCCGTGGCGGAGGCGCGCGATCGCGGCGTCGATCGCGGCGTGCTCGGCGCGCAGCATCGCGGGCGGGGAGAACACGTACGCCGAGAGGGCCCCGAACCAGGCCTCGCCGACGAACGCGGTCGCTGCGGCGAGGAACGCGGCGGCGCCGTCGCCGGGCAGCGCCAGTTCGTTGAGCACCGGCGCGAAGCGCTCGGCCGCCGCGAGGCCAGCTGCTTCGGCGCGCGAACGGTCGCGGCACAGCACCGGCGGCAGCGCGTCGGGCGGCGCACTGCGGCCGGTGGCGTGTTCGTAGTGGCTGCGAGTGCCTGGATGGAACGGCACGCGCGCCGGCAGCGCGGCCATCGCTGCATCGATGCGGGCGAGGAACGTGGCCCGCTGCGGCCACGCCTGCGCGGTGAGCAGCAGGCGGGGGGCGAGGCAGGTGGCGCCACCGTTGGTTGCGACGAACGCGGCGAGCTGGCGTGCGGCGTGGTCGAGTTCGTGTTCGCGCCAGCGCCCCGGCACCACGAACACCGGTGTGCAGCAGCCGACCTCGCCGTGCAGTTCCTTGCGCGCGACGTCGGGATCGCCGCGCAGTGCGGCCCACGTCGCGGCGGAACCCGTCAGGTGCACGGCGGTGAACTCGGGACGGCGAGCGAGCGCGGCCCCGGCGCTGGCGTCGCCGGTCGCGAACGTCAGGTGGCCGGAGGCGAGCAGCGGTTGCAGCGCGCGGGTGAAGACCGGCAGCAAGGCGCCGTGCAGCGGGCTCAGCTTGAGCGTGACGTGGGCGCTCCGGACGAACACGTACTCGAGCGCATCCAGGATCGGCGTCGCGGTGACGTTGCCGGCGCCGAGCACCAGCGCGTGCTGGCCGTTCGCGCCGGCGGGTCGGTGCGGCGAGGCGTCGCGGCGCACGTGGATTTCGGCGCCGTGGTTGTGCAGCAGCAGCGGGTCGTGGATCGCGCGCAGCGGCAGTACGCGGTGGCGCACCAGGTCGGGTGCGCCGGGCACGGGTTCGGCGGGACCGAGGGCGGGTTCGCGACGGGCGAGCCGTGCGTGCAGGCAGGCCAGGAAGCGGGCGACCGGCAGCGGGCCGCTGGCCCATTCCTCGGCGAGCACCCCCGGCAGGTGGCGCCAACCCTTGCTCGCCGCACTCGCCGCGACCCAGTCGTCGGCGGCACCGCGCAGGCTCGCGCACAGCTGCGGCCACAGCGGCGAGTCCGCGGCGATCGGGGTTGGTGGTGGAGTCGGGATTGGCATTCGAGGCGCGGTGCGCGCCGTGGGATCAAGGCGAGAGGATGCGGCAACGCCCGTCGCTGCCAGAGAGGTTTCTCGGCGCTCGACGGTCCGCGGCGCGGCGCTACGGTGCGCATTGCCATGGCGAGGCCCCTGTTCGTCGTCAGCGCGCCGCGGTCGGGTTCGACCTGGGTCGTCGCGCTGCTCGGCAGCCATCCGCAGATCCGGATGGTCAATGAGCTGGGCTGGGTGCCGTTCCTGCGCCGCACCTGCCTGCTCGCCAGCACGCCGGCCGGTCGGTGGATCGACGACGGCGAAGGCTTCCGCACGCCGGGCATCCTCACCGAGCGCCACGCCGAGAGCTTCGCCCGGTCGTGGCAGGCGGGCGTGCGGCCGTTCGTCGATGACCTCTACCGCCGCATCGCCGGCGACGGCGCGGGCAGCGCGTTCTTCGGCGACAAGCTCGTGTCGGTGGCCGACCTTGCGTTCGCGCTCGAACAGTTCCCGGAGGCGGCGTTCGTGCACCTGGTGCGCGACCCGCGCGACGCAATCGCTTCGGCCTACGCGTTCGCCAGCAAGCAGCCGATGCCGTGGGACGGGGCCTCGTTCGACGTGCGGGTCGGGTTCATGGAACGCTTCCTGCGAGAGGCCGGCGCGCGGCTGCAGGGCCGCGAGCACTTCGTCGTGCGCTACGAGGATCTGGTCGCGGACGTGCCGGGGCGGCTGCGCGCGATGCTGGCGTTCCTTGGGCTCGACCTGACTCCGGAGGTCGATGCGTTCCGGCGCGGGGCGGCGGCGGAACTGTTCGCGCGGCACGGCACCAGTGACACGGCAGCGGCGAGCATCGGGCGCTGGCGGCGCGACCTCACCGCCCCGCAGCAGGCACTCGCGAACACGGTGCTCCGCGAGCAGCTGCAGCGGTTCGGCTATCCGGCGTGAAGGTGCCGCCGAGTTCGGGCGCGTCGCCCCTGGACGACAATGGCGCCAGCCGCGACGCTGCCGCCATGCCGATGCCGCGCCCCTTCGCCGCTGCGCTCCTGCTGCTGATGGCCACAGCACCGGTGCGGAGCCAGGTGCCGCTCGGCACGGTGGTCGAGGCGTCGTTCGTCGACCTGCGCTGGCAGGTGCGCAAGTTGCCCGAACTCGGCGCCGGCAACGCGACCGTGCTGTTCTTCGCCACGATCGAGTGCCCGCTGGTGCAGCGCTACCTGCCGCGGTTGCAGCAGCTCGCGAAGGACTACACCGCGCGCGGCGTGGTGACGGTGGTGGTCAACGTCGGCCCCGGCGACGACTTCGTCGACGCCGCCGGCGAGGTGACCGGCAAGGCGCCCGCCGCCGTGTTCGCCAAGGATTTCGATCTGGCGCTGGCGCGCGCGTGCGGCGTCGACCGCACCGCCTGTGCGGTGGTGCTCGACCGCGAACGCCGCCTCGTCTACCGCGGCCGCATCGACGACCAGCACGGCTACTCGTCGTCGCGCCAGGCGCCGACCCGCGACGACCTGCGCACCGCACTCGACGAACTGCTCGCCGGCAACGCCGTCAGCGTGCCCGAGACCGCGGTCAGCGGTTGCAAGATCACGCCGCCAGCAGCGACGCCGAACGGCCGCGCGCCGAGCTTCGCCAGCGACGTGCTGCCGATCCTGCAGCGCCACTGCGTCGAGTGCCACCGCCCAGCGGGCCAGGCGCCGTTTCCGCTGCTCGACGAGAACGACGCGAAGAAGCACGGCGCGATGATCGCCGAGGTCGCGACCCAGGGTCGCATGCCGCCGTGGTACGGGACCAGCCGCCACGACAGCTTCGTGAACCACCGCGGCCTGTCGGCGGACGAACGCCGCACGCTCGCGGCGTGGGTCGACGCCGGCATGCCGGGCGGCGACGCGAAGGCCACCGCGACCGTGCCGCACGCCGTCGCTGGCGGCTGGCGCATCGGCGAGCCCGACCAGGTGATCGAGGTCAAGGGCGCGATCCACCTGCCGGCCGAGGGGCCGATCCCGTACCGCTACTTCGTGCTGCCGTTCCGCTTCGAACACGACACCTGGGTCGAGGCGATCGAGATCCGGCCCGAGAACGGCCGCTCGCTGCACCACTGCAACCTGGCGCGGGTGAAGTTCGGCGAGAAGTTCTCGCAGGACGGCTTCGTGACCGGCTACGTGCCGGGCGGCGATCCGATGGTGATGGATCCCGGCATCGCGGTGCGCATCCCGGCCGGCAACGTGCTGGCGCTGCAGGCGCACTACGTCGCCACCGGCGAGCCGGAGTCCGACCGGCTGCGCGTGGGGCTGCGTTTCCCGCGGGTGCGCGTCGAGCAGGAGATGCAGGTCGCGATCGCCGCCGACTTCCGCTTCCAGATCCCGCCGGGGGCGATGGCGCACCCGGTCAAGGCGGGCCGCACGCTGCGCGAGGACGCGATCGGCATCGGCATGTTCGTGCACATGCACCTGCGCGGCCGCGACATGACGGCGGTGGCGAGGCTGCCCGACGGCAGCGCGCAGACGATGCTGGTGGTGCCGAACTACAACTTCGACTGGCAGCAGTCGTACCGGTGGGCGCCGGGCGAGAAGACGTTCCCGAAGGGCACGCGCATCGAAGCGCTCGCGCACTTCGACAACTCGGCGTGGAACCCGTTCAACCCCGACCCGGCGCAGACCGTGAAGTTCGGCCTCGAGACCACCGACGAGATGATGTACCTGTTCACCTTCTGGGTCGCGCAGCACGAACGGCTCGGGCTGCAGGTCGATCCGAAGACCGGGCGCGTCGCCGGCGGTGAGCCTGGCCGCTGAGTTCCCCGTTCAGGGTTTGCGCAGCACGAAGTTGAGGTGGTTGCGAGTGAACGCGCGGTGCCGCCCGACGGGATGGGCTTCGAAGTACCGCAGCAGCAGTTCGTCGTCGAGTCGCGGCGGCTGCAGCCACTTGACCTCGGGTTCGAAGCCGTCGGCGACGATGCAACCGTCGACGCCCGCACCGAGCGCGACGTCGAACTCGTGGAAGCTGACGCCGTTGCCCCAGCGCGCGAGCGCCAGCTCGCGGCTGGCCGCGGGCACGGCATCGAGGCTGGCGGTGAAGTCCGGGCGCTTGCTGTGCTGGTAGTACTGCACCGCGAGTTCGAGCGGCAGCATGTGGAAGAACGGCATCTGCGCCGTGTGCAGGTCGGTGTAGGTGAGCCGGTTCGGGGTCTCGATGACGATCAACAGTCCGCCGGGCGGCAGTTCGGCCCAGGCCATGCGCAGCGCCAGGATGCGCTCCGGGATCGTCATGTGCTCGAGCACCGCGAACAGCAGGAAGCCGTCGACGGCGCCGCGGTGCCGTTCGCAGGCCGCGCGCATCAGCGACTCGGCGTCGATCTGGTGCACCGCCGCGTTGCCGATGCCGAGCACCTGCAGCCGCCCCTGCGCCATCGCCACCGAGACCTGGCTGATCTCGTAGCCATCCACGCGCGCGGCCAGGGACGCGAAGCCCGCCGTGCTCGAGCCGGTGCCGCAGCCGATCTCGACCAGTCGCCGGCCCGCGAGGCCGGCGGCGCGATCGACCCACGGCGCGAGGTTGTACCGCGCCTGTTCGTACCGCTCCCAGACGTGCTGGCCGAGCAGGAACCGCCCCAGGTCGGTCGCCAGGTACTGGCTGGTGGTGCTGCGGAAGTAGGTCTGCAGCGCGAGGTCCTCGATCTGCTTGCGGATCTCCGGCGGTGTCCGCGGGTTCGTCATCGCGGCAGTCTCACGGCGCCCGCGAGCCCGCGCAAGGTCGCGCGCCGGGCGAGGGCCCTTGCCGGCGGCGGCGCTGCGCGCTCGTCTGCCGCCATGTTCCGTCTCGTCGGTGTCGCGTTCGTCGTCGTCAGCGGGCTCGGTCTGGTGACCCAGGATCCGGTCCCCGAGCCGCGGTTGTTGCAGAAGGCGCAGCAGTTGTCGGTGCCGGGCGATCAGCACGCGCTGCTCGGCACGCTCGCCGGCGACTGGGACGTCGTCGTGCGCACGCACGCTCCGGGCAAGGCCGCGACCGAAGACCGCGGCAGTCTGCGCTGCTCGCCGATCCTCGGCGGCCGCTGGTGCGTGCTGAACTTCACGTTGACCCTGCAGGGTGCTTCGGTCGAGGCGGTGCAGATCCTCGGTTTCGACACGCTGCGCAAGCTGTGGACCTCGTCGTGGCGCGACGAACTGGCGACCTGGGCGGTCGACGCGACCGGGCCGGTGTCGGCGGAACGACCGCGGGTGCTGGCGCTCGCGGGCACGCTGGTCGACGCCCGCGACCCGACCGGCCGGCCGTTCCGGCTGCAGCTCGACCTGCGCGATGCGCAGCGCGTCACCGCGCGGTTGTCGGACACCGTCGGCGAGCAGCTGGTCGAGGTGCAGACCCAGGAGTGGACGCGGAAGTGAAGGTCACTTCGCGCCGTCGCGCAGGCCGAGCTTCTTCAGCTTCGGCGCGATCACCGCGCGGCAGTAACCCTGGTTGGGGTGCTTCTTGAAGTAGTCCTGGTGGTAGTCCTCGGCCGGCCAGAAGCGGCTGGCGGGCGTGACCTCGGTGACGATCGGGTCGCGGTGCGCCGGCTGGTACTTCGCGATCGCGGCGAGCGCTGCGGCCTTCTGCGCGTCGTCGTGGCAGAAGATCGCCGAGCGGTACTGCGTGCCCTCGTCGGCGCCTTGCCGGTTCAGTGTCGTCGGATCGTGGGAACGGAAGAACCACTCGAGCAAGGCGTCGTAGCCGATGCGCTGTGGGTCGAAGGTGACCTGCACGCACTCGGCGTGGCCGGTCGTCCCGCTGCACACCTGCTCGTAGCCCGGGTTGTCGACGTGGCCGCCCATGTAGCCCGAGGTCACGTCGAGCACGCCGGGTTGCTGCTCGAGCACGGCCTCGGTGCACCAGAAGCAGCCGTTGGCGAACGTCGCGACGGCCTTGGTCGCCGGCGCAGCAGACGGAGTCGGGGTGGGCATGGCGGTGGGGGAGTCAGCGGTGGCGGGTGCGGGGGGCGCGTCCGCGCTCGCAGTGCCCTCGGGTGCCGGTGAGGAGCAGGCGACGACGAGCGACGTGGCGACGAACAGCAGGGTCGGGAGGTGCCGCATGGCGATGCCGCCGCATGCTACGAGCCGAAGGGAAAGTTGGTCCGGGTCCTTTCCGCGCCCGAGTGCGTCAGTATCATGCCCCGCGTCCGCGTCGGTCCCTGCCGGCGCGGTGGCATGCGACCGGCCGGACCGACACCTCGACGAGGCGGCTTCCTCGACGGCCGGGGCATGAGACATCTCACGCGAATCGCCGAGGAAGTCAGACCGCAATGGGCAAGAGACTGTACGTCGGGAACCTCCCCTACGACGCCGATGAGCAGACCCTGCGCACGGCGTTCTCGCAGGATGGCCGCACCGTGGAACGGGTGCACATCGTGCTCGATCGTGAAACCCAGCGGCCCCGCGGCTTCGCCTTCGTCGAGATGGCCACCGACGAACAGGCGAAGGCAGCGATGGCGGCGATGGACGGCGCGGTGTTCGGCACCCGGCAGCTGCGGGTGACCGAGGCCGAGGAACGCCGCGCCGGACCCGGCGGACCGGGAGGCCCCGGG
>JBASWX010000172.1:0-2616 GCA_049276695.1 Planctomycetota bacterium | reverse complement strand
ATCGCCGCCTGCGTGCCCGGCGCGTCGTCGCCGACGTCGAGGCGGACCTGCGCGCGCGCCCGCAGCACCACGACGTCGTCCGGCCAGCTGATCGCGAGTTGCTCGGCGAGTTGCACCGCCTCGGCGGCCTGCGCCGACCGCGCGCCGGCGTCGACCAGGTGCTCGCCGAGCCCGAGCCGCGCGTAGAAGCGCAGCGAGGCGCCGCCGAACGCGGTCAGCCGTTCGGGCGCGACGCCGAGCAGGTCGCCGAGCCGCCGCAGGTCGCGGTCGCGCTGCAGCGCCTGCGCCGCCCGATCGCGGGCCTGGGCCCACAGCGTCGTGACCAGCACCGCCGGCGCCAGCACCGCGACCAGGGCGATCATCGACGCGAGCAGCGGCCGCCGGCGCAACCGGCGCAGCGAGCGGCCGAGCACGCCGCTGTGGCGCGCGTGCACGCCGGAGCCGTCGACGAAACGCCGCAGGTCGTCGGCGAGCGCGCCGGCCGAGGCGTAGCGCCGCGCCGGTTCCTTCTCGAGGCACTGCAACGCGATGCGCGCGAGTTCGTCCGGAACGCCAGCACGCCGGCGCCGCGGGTCGACCGGGTCGCGGTTGAGGATCGCATCGAGGACCGTCGCCAGCGGGCCGCTCGCCACCGGGGTGGCACCGCACAGGCACTCGTAGAGCACGGCGCCGAGCGCGTAGACGTCGCTCGCCGGCGTGCCGTTCTGTGCACCCACGGCCTGCTCGGGCGCCATGTAGAGCGGCGTGCCGAGGAAATCGCCGGTGCGCGTCAACGTCGGTGCATCGGGTTCACGCGCGGTCGCGAGCCCGAAGTCGAGCACGACGACCCGACCCTCGTCGGTCACCATCAGGTTGGCGGGCTTGACGTCGCGGTGCACGACGTTGTCGCGGTGCGCGAACTCGAGCGCATCGGCGGCCTCGGCGAGCGCCTGCGCCAGACGGCGCGGCTCGCGGAACAGGTCCTTGGCGCGGTCGTGGTCGACATCGCGCGGATCCGCGACCGCCGCGAGCAGCCGTTGCAGCGATCGTCCCTCGATGCGCGCCATCGCCAGCCACGCCGCGCCGTCGGTCTCGCCGAAGCCCAGCACCGGCACGATGCCCGGGTGCTGCAGCGCCGCCGCGGTGCGCGCCTCGCGCTGGAAGCGCGCCGCCGAGCTGAGGTCGCGGGCGACGTGCGGATGCACCACCTTCAGCGCGACGCGCCGGCCAGTGGACACCTGCTCGGCGTCGTAGACGGCGCCCATGGCGCCGCGGCCCAGTTCGCCGAGCACGCGGAAGTCGCCGAAGCGGCGCGGCAGGTCGCGCGACGGAGCGGCGATCGTCAGCCCGTCGACCTCGGCGATGGCCTCGAGTTCGCGCAGGAACACGCTGCGCAGCGGTTCGGGCAGGTCGTGCGCGAACTCGCCGGGCAGCAACGACGGCTCGGCTTCCTTGCGCAGCAGCCAGTCACCGATCGCCTGGTCGAGCCGATCGTCGTCGGTCACGCGTCGGCTCCATCGTCGGGCCCGCCCATCGCGGCCTTCAGCTTGCGCAGCGCCCGGCTGAGCAGCAGCGCCACGGCGTTGCGCGTGCGGCCGATGCGCTCGGCGATCTCCTGCAGCGACAGGCCCTGCACGCGCGCCAGCGTGATCACTTCGCGGTCGTCGTCGGACAGCGTCGCGAGCGCGCGGTCCAGGCGGACCTGCGCCTCGGCGCCGACGCTGACGGTGCGCGGACCCGGCCCGGCGTCCGCCGGGTGCACGCCGCCGGGCACCAGTGAACTGCCATCGCCCTGCAGCGGGCGTTCCAGCCGGCGATCGCGCTTCTGCGCCGCCGCCATGCGCTGCAGGTTGGCGAGCCGGTGCAGCGCCACGGTCGCCAGCCAGCGGAAGAACGAATCCGGCCCCTGGTAGGTGTAGTCGCCGAACTGCCGCGTCGCTTCGAGGTAGGCCTCCTGCACCAGGTCGTCGAGCTCGGCGTGGCGCAGCGCCGCACCCGCTTGCAACGCGATCAGCCGGCGCAGGCGCGGCAGGCAGCGTTCGAACAACTGGTCGAGGGCCTGCGGGTCGCCGGCAGCGGCATCGGCGACGAGGCGTTTGCTGGGGCGCGAATCCATGGATCGGGCGGAGAAGCCTACGCGCCGAAGGTAGGGCCGGGCTTCCGGATGTCGGCACCGGGCAGGCTTTTCCGGTCCCGAGACGACGCCCGGCTGCGGCCGACGCCAGCCCGGAACCGCACGGCGCGGCGGCGGCGCATCGAACCGCTGACATCCCGAGCGGCGCTCCTACCTCTCGGTGCGTCGACCCATGCAACCAACGCTGCCCGGACCCTCCCGCGTCGCCTTGCACTTGTCCTGCGCCGCACTGCTGGCCGCGTGTGGCGGCCGCTCCGAGGGGGCGGCGACGCATCCGGCGTTGCGCCTCGCGCTGGTGCCGCCGACGGGCACGCAGCCGATCGACGAGCAGATCCGCGGCGCGCAGCAGGCGGTGCAGAAGCGCGCCGACGTGCTCGGGCTCGAGCGGCTCGCGGCGCTGTTCATCGGCAAGGCGCGGCGCAGCAGCGATCCGGGCTTCTACAAGCAGGCCGAAGCGTGCGCCGACGCGCTGGCCGCCAACGACGGCGGCGCGCACGCCGCGG
>JBASWX010000171.1:0-2194 GCA_049276695.1 Planctomycetota bacterium | reverse complement strand
GCCCGCACCGGCGGCCAGCAGCACCAGCGCCACCGCCATCGCGGTCTCGCCGGCGGCCCCGTGCGGCAGTTCGAGCCAACCGGTCCACGGCAGCGACAGCGTCATCGGCGCCAGCACCAGCAACGCCATGGTCGCACTGCGCGACGGGTCGTGCGCGTGGTGCGTGACCGCCTCGTCGCGCGAAGCACCGGCGAAGATGCGCAGCCACCAGCGCAGCATGTAGGCAGCGGTCAACAGGCTGCCGGCGGCGGCGAGCCCGAACGGTCCCCACGCCAGCCCACCCGCCAGTTGCGCATTGCCGAGTGCCGCCGCCAGCACCGCGTCCTTGCTGACGAAGCCGCTGAACAGCGGCATGCCGAGCAGTGCCAGCAGCGCTGCGAACGACACGCCGGCGACGATCGGCATGCGGCGCCGCAAGCCGCCCAGGCGCGCAAGATCCTGATGACCGCCGCAGGCGTGGATCACCGCACCCGCGCACAGGAACAGCAGGCACTTCGCGAACGCGTGCGTGAACAGGTGCGCCATCGCCGCGTCCTTGCCGCCGTTCGCCGCGCCGGCACCGAGGCCGACGAACATCAACCCGAGCTGGCTCACCGTCGAGTACGCGAGCACCGCTTTCAGGTCCCACTGCACGCAGGCGATGCTCGCCGCCAGCAGGCAGGTGATGCCGCCGGTCCAACCGACGACCGCGAGCGCTTCCGGCGGGAACAACGGATAGCAACGTGCGACCAGGAACACGCCGGCGGCGACCATCGTCGCCGCGTGGATGATCGACGACGCTGTGGTCGGCCCCTGCATCGCGTCGGGCAGCCAGCCGTGCAGCGGAAACTGCGCGCTCTTGCCGACGGCGCCGGCGAACAGCCCGAGCGCTCCCAGCAGCAGCCAACCGTTCGGGGCGAAGTCGGCGCGCGGCAGTCGCTCCGGCAAGGTCGCGAGCTGCGCGAACGACAGCACGTCGCCTTGGCCGCCGAGTTGCAGCGACAGCACCAGCAGGGCCCCGATGCCGATCAGGAAGCCGGCGTCGCCGACGCGGTTCATCACGAACGCCTTGAGCTGGGCGTGCGCCGGACTCAGCAGCTGTTCGAGCACGCCGCGGGCGCCGGCTCCCTTCTTCGCCTGGTAGTCGGGATCGTCGGCCGCCGCCGGCTTGTCGTACCAGAAGCCGATCAGCAGGTAGCTGCCGAGGCCGACCAGTTCCCAGCAGACGAAGGTCAGCAGCAGGTTGTCACTGAGCACGACGCCCAGCATCGCGGCGGCGAAGAAGCAGAACTGCCACGGGAAGCGGACCGCGAGCGGCTCCGCGTGCATGTACCAGGCGTTGAACACCAGCACCGCGGTCGCGAGCAGCGTGACGATCACCGCCATCACCGCCGCCATCGGATCGACCATCGTGCCGACGCTCAGCGTGAACGAACCGAGGTCGAGCCACGTCGCGTGCGCGCCGGCGATCGTGGCGTGGGCCGGCACGACCTCGATCGCCATCGCCACCGCGCACGCCGTTGCGACCGCCATCGCCGTTGCCGCCACCGCGTGGGCGCGCGCCGCCGAACGCAGGCACGCGCACACCACCGCCGCGAACAGCGGCAACAGCAGCACCACGACCGACAGCGTGCCGGCGGTCACGAGCGGTTCTCCCGGGTCGCGTCGAGATCGACGTCGCGGAAGGTCCGGTAGACCGCGAACAGCACCGCCAGCGCGACCGCGGCCTCGGCGGCGGCGACGACGATCACGAACACCGCGGCGCTCTGGCCCTGCGGATCCGCGGCCCCGGTCGCCGGGTCACCGTGGCGCGCCAGCCGCCCGTAGGCGGCGAACTGCAGCGCCGCGGCGTTCAGCATCAGCTCGATGCCGATCAACACGCCGATCGCGTTGCGCCGCGCGATCACCGCGAACACGCCGGCGACGAACAGCACACCGCTGACCACGAGGTAGCCGGGCAGTTGGTCGGGCGACAGCTCAGGCATCGGCCACCTCGCCGGCTGGCCGCCGGAAGCGCTGCACGATCACCACCGCGGCGACCAGCGCCACGGTCAGCAGCACGCCGGCCGCGAAGAACGGCACGAACCAGTCGCCGAGCAGCAGGTCGCCGACGCTGCCGATCTCACCGGCCGGGGCGCTGGCGCGTGCACCGCCGATCGGAGCGGCGGCGGCGGCGATCGCGACCCCGGCGAGCAGGACCACGACGCCGCCGACC
>JBASWX010000170.1:0-1875 GCA_049276695.1 Planctomycetota bacterium | reverse complement strand
GGTAGCAGGCGCGGCGGCCACGCCCGTTCGTCAGGACGGGCGGGGCGTGGCCAGCAGCCGCTGGCAAACGGCCAGCATCGCGGCGCGATCGACCGGCTTGGTCAGGTAGTCGTCGCAGCCGACGGCGAGGCAGCGTTCGCGGGCGCCCTTCATCGCGTGTGCGGTCACCGCGACGATCGGCACCGTGAGGCCGACGTCGCGCAGCGCCCGCGTCGCCTCGTAGCCGTCCAGCTCGGGCATCTGCATGTCCATCAGGATCAGGTCGTGCGGCTTGCCGGCAGCGCGCGCTGCCTGCGCCAGTTCGACCGCGGCGCGGCCGTTGTTGGCCACCTCGACGGCGGCACCGGCGCGTTCGAGCAGTCGCGTGAGCAGGCGCTGGTTGTCCGGGCCGTCCTCGGCGAGCAGGACCCGGCCGCGCAACCGGATCGACCGCCCGGTCGCGGCCGGCGCCGGTGCGGCGCTGATGGCGATCGCGCGATCGTCGAACGGCACGCCGGCGAGCGGTCCGGTGCCGATCGTGACCTCGAAGCGGCAGCCGGTGCCGCGTTCGGCGTGCAGCGTGATGTCGCCGCCGAGCGCCTGTGCGAGCCGCTTGCTGATGACCAGGCCGAGACCGGTGCCGCCGAAACGCCGCGTGGTCGACACATCCGCCTGCTGGAACGGCGCGAACAGCCGCGCGGCCTGCGTCGCGTCGAGCCCGATTCCGGTGTCGGCGACCGCCACCACCAGGTGGCCGGTGTCGCCGCCCTTCGCGACGCGGCACGAGACCTCGAACGTGACGCTGCCGCGTTCGGTGAACTTGATCGCGTTGCCGCCGAGGTTGAGCAGGATCTGGCGCAGTCGGGTCGGGTCGGTCGCGATGCGTTCCGGGATCGGACCGGTGCAGACGGCTTGCAGCTGCAGGCCCTTGACCGCCGCCCGCACCCGCAGCGCCTCGATGGCCTCGGCGACGAGCTGCCGCGGCGCACACGGCAGCAGTTCGACCTCCAGCTTGCCGGCTTCGATCTTCGACAGGTCGAGGATGTCGTCGATCACCGCCAGCAGGTGGCGGCCGTTGCGTTGGATCGTCCGCGCGCCGTCCTCGCGTCCCGCGGCATCGGTGTCCGGCTCGAGCAGCAGGTCGGCGTAGCCGAGGATCGCGCCCAGCGGCGTCCGGATCTCGTGGCTCATGCTGGCGAGGAACGCACTCTTGCTGCGGTTGGCTTCCTCGGCGACCGCGGCGAGCGCGTTGATGTGCTGCCGGCGATCGGCCTCGGCCAGCGTGTGCTGGCGCTGCAGGTGCGCGAAGTAGCCGCAGATCACCACGTGCACCAGCGCGATGCCGAAGTGGAACGACAGCTTGGTCGCGCTGACGTAGGCCTCGGGGAAGAACGCGACGTCGATGCCCGAGTTGGTCAGGATCGCGAAGACGATGTGCTGCGCGATGATCAGCAGCGCGCCCGGCCACATCGGCCGCCAGTCACCGTACACGATCATCAACGTGAAGCCGGTGAAGAAGAAGAAGTGCATCTCCGGCAGCCCGTGCAGCTGGTAGATGTGCAGCGCGCAGAAGGTCTGCAACGAGATGCCGGCGATGCAGCGGGTCAGGAACGAACCCGGCAGCAGCAAGGCACCGACCAGGAACATGCCCAGCGCGACGGTGCTGACGCTCAGCGTGATCGCCCAGGTGTCGTAGAAGCCCGCGAGGCCGAGCGCGATCAGGAAGTGCGCCAGCAGCGCGCAACGCACCACGCGGTCGCCGAGCCGGTGGCGGCTGGCGAGGATCTCGCGCAGCTCCGCGTCCGAACGCGCCGCTGGCAGCGCGGCTGCGGCGGTCATCGTGCCGGCGACGGTCATCGCGCCTCCGGTGCCGGGCTGGCCGGCAGCTCGCAGCCG
>JBASWX010000169.1:0-1626 GCA_049276695.1 Planctomycetota bacterium | reverse complement strand
TCACGCTGGCGTTCGCGGCCGTGCTGGCCGGCGTCGTCCGTGACACCGGGGGTGCCGCGGTACCCGGCACCCGCATCGTCGTGCGCGCCGGCGCCGCGATGGGCGAAGCGTCGACCGATGGGCGAGGCTTCTACCGGATCGAGGGCTTGCCACCGGGCGACGCCCGCGTCGACGTGCAGCCGGTGGTGCTGGCAGCGCCGCGCGACGCCGAGGTGCGCCTGCTGCCGGGGGCGGTCACGACCCACGACGTGACGCTGGTGGCCGGGCTCACGATCCGCGGCCGGGTGCGCGACGCCGCGACCCGCGCCGGCATCGCGGGCGCCGAGGTGGGTGAAGGGCTGGGCGGTCGCACGGTGCGCACCGACGCCGCCGGGGCGTTCGAACTGGTCGGCTTCGCCGCGTCCCACAACCTGTCGGTGCGCGTCGCCGCCGATGGCTACGCCGACACCGAGAAGCACCTGCGTGGACGCGGCAGCACGCCCGAGGACACGCAGCAGGAGGTCGAGATCCTGCTGGCGCGCGGCCACGCGGTGACCGGCCGCGTCGCCGACGAACGTGGCGCGCCGTTGGCCGCGGTGTACGTCGCCGCGGCGGCGGCCGATCACCAGGGCGAACACGACTGGTTCCGTTCCGACTGGCGCAGCGTGCGCAGCGACGCCGACGGCCGCTTCCGTCTCGCCGCGTTGCGGCCGGACATGCAGCACGAACTGTTGCTGGTGGGTGCTGGGCGGGCCAGCCTGCTGCTGGCGCTGCCGCAGCCCGGCCCGGGCCGCGGCGAGCTCGACGTCGGCGAACTCCGCCTGGGACCGGGCGGTTCGATCGCCGGGATCGTCACCGACGAGAACGGCAAGCCGGTGGCGGATCGCGAACTCGAGCTGGCCGGACACAACGCCGACCGCTGGCGGCTCACCGGGGTTCCACCCGTCGAGACCTACCGGGCGGTGGACGGCTATGCCGCGACCCGGCGCGCGCGCACCGACGCCGCGGGCCGCTTCCTGTTCGCCGACCTCGCCGCCGGCGACTACGCGGTGCGCGCGCAGAAGTTCGACAGCCACGAGCAGGTCGTGGTCGCGGTGACGCTGGCGGCCGGCGAGGCGAAGGGCGGCGTGCGGCTCGAACTGTTCGCGGGCCTCGCGGTCGGCGGCCGCATCGTGATGCGGGACGGCAGTGCTCCGCCGAAGTGTTTCTGCTCGATCGATCCGGAGGACGGCCAGGCGACCAGCGGCGACGTCGAGGTCGGCCCGGACGGCAGCTTCCGCGCCGCCGGCCTGTTGCCGGGCAGCTACAAGATCACCGTGTATCCGTACGCCACCGATGCCGACCGCGCTGCCGGGCGCTCGTTCCAGCCGCGCGAGTTCGAGCACGTGACCGCCGGCACGCTGGCACTGCGCTGCGAGCTGCCGGTGTTCGGGTTGGTGCGCGGCGAAGTCCGGCGCGCCGACCAGTCGCTGGCCGCCGGGACCTGCGTCGTGTTGCACGACGGTGAGCAGGCCCTCGACGCCACGGCGATCGGGCCGAACGGCCAGTTCGTGCTGACGGCGATCACCGGCGGCAGGCCGCTCCGGGTGTTGGTGCTGGCGACGCTGCCCGCGCCCGGCAACGCGGCCGATCCCGCCAGTGCCCTGC
>JBASWX010000168.1:0-2441 GCA_049276695.1 Planctomycetota bacterium | reverse complement strand
GGCCGGCGGCAAGCCAGCGCCCGCGCCGGCCGCCGGCCCCAGGGCCAACGAGCCGCAGGACCCGATGCTGGGCAAGACGCTCGGCGGCTGCCGGCTGACGAAGCTGCTCGGCAAGGGCGCGATGGGTGCCGTCTACAAGGCGCGCCAGGAGAAGCTCGACCGCGACGTCGCGATCAAGGTCATCCGCCCCGAGATGATGACCGACCAGCGCATGCTGAAGCGCTTCGAGGTCGAAGCGCGCACGGTGGCGAAGTTCAACAGCGCGCACGTGGTGCTGGTGCACGACGTCGGCTTCGAGTTGGGCGTGCACTACCTGGTGATGGAGTTCGTCGAGGGCAAGAACCTGCGCGACCACGTCAAACTGCTGGCGGGCGGCCGGCTGCCGGCCGGCGAGGCGCTGCCGCTGCTGCGCCAGGCGATCCGCGGCCTCGAGGAGGCGCAGCGGCTGGCGGTCGTGCACCGCGACATCAAGCCCGACAACCTGATGCTGACCGACCGCGGCACGCTGAAGATCGCCGACTTCGGGATCGCCAAGCCGCTGACCGAGGACTTCAGCATGACGCTGACGTCCGAACTGGTCGGCACGCCGCTGTACATGAGCCCGGAGCAGTGCCAGGGCCGGGCGGAGATCGACTTCCGCAGCGACATGTACTCGCTCGGCGCGACGTTCTTCTACCTGCTGACCGGGGAGCCGCCGATCCGCGCCAGTTCGGTGTACGAGCTGATCGCGACCAAGACCAAGATGGCGCACCTGTGCCTGTGGAAGGCGCTGCCGGGGCTCGACGAGAACAACCCGCTGTCGCGCGTGATCGAGCGCATGACCGAGCTCGGCCGCGAGGATCGTTATCCGAGCTACGAGGCACTGCTCAACGACCTGGTGCTGGTCGAGCAGGGGCAGACGATCGTGCCGAAGCCGAAGCCGATCCGGACCACGCCGGCCGGCGACGAGGCGCAGACGCGCGTCACGGTGCGCGAACGGGGCAAGGGCGCGGTCGAGCCGGCGTCGCACCGTGGGCGGCTGGTGGTGGGGGCGCTGGTGTTGCTGGCCGCGATCGGCGGCGGCTACGTGTGGATCAACCAGCCCGGGACGCCGCCCGACACGGGTGCGCGCGTGGCCGCCGAGCTCGGCAAGCTGCGCCAGCGCCTCGCGACCGATGGGCCGAGTCAGCCGCTGCTCGAGGAACTCGGCAAGGTCCCTGCGGTGCGGCCGGAACACGTCGCCGAGCGCGGCAGGCTCATCGACGACATCGAGGTCGGGTTGCGGGTGAAGGCTGCGCTCGCGGCCATCCTGAAACCGGCGAAGCTCGAGCTGCCCTTCGACGACCTGGCTCGTTTCCTCGAAGCGGTCGACCGGGCGGCGGAGCCGCAGCCGCGGCCGGGCAAGGCCGTCGGCGGCGAGGTGACGACGTTCTGCAAGCGGCAACGGGAGGTTGCCCGCAGCGAGGGCGAACTCGGTGCGCTCGGGCTGTCGACGCTGGCGACGACGTTCGCCGACTGGAAGGAGCGGGTTCGCCAGAACGCCGACGAGGCGTTGGTGCCTGAGTTCGAGAAGCAGCTCGATGGCGTGCTGGCGGCGCGCGTCGCCCTGTACGAGCGGTTGCTGAGCGTGCGGGATCTCCTGAACAAGAAGTTCCCGGTCGACAAGCTGGAGGAGGCGCGGCAGGCGCTGCGCGCCGGCACCATGGCCGGCGGCGGCGACGTCAGCGAGTCGCTGACCCGGATCCGGGCCGCGTTCGCCGTGGAGGGGCCGATCCCGTCGCTGCTGGCGGACGCCAACAAGCTGCGCCCGAGCGATGCCAGGCAGCGCGAGGAAGTGAACGCGCTGGTCGATGCGATGGGCATCGCCAAGACCGCCGCCGACAACGCCACGCAGATCAAGGCCGATCGCTTCCCGGAGAAGCCGGCGCTGCCGTTCGACGCGGTCGAGGAGTACCTGGCGGCGATCGCGCGCGCGTTCGAGCCGGTGCGCACGCCCGCTGGGCAGTATCCGGAATGGGCGGCCGCGCAGATGGCGACGCTGTGCGCCAGGGACACCCTGCAGCAGACGGTGGTCGCCGCGTGCATCGCGGCTTGGAAGGAGTGGCAGGGTGCCGGCGCCAAGGGACCGGATGCGGTCGCCGGTGTCGCGCTGGTGCGCAAGGCCAAGGCGAAGGCGATCGAACTGTTCCCGGCCAGCAGGCAGGAACTCGATGCCGCGATCGCCGACGCGGCGATGGCGGATGCCGACAGCAAGGTGATGCGGGCCGGCAAGCGCCAGCAGTGGCTGGCCGAGGCCGGCAGCCTGGCGAGCAAGCTGGCGCTGGTGACCACGCTGGGCGAATGGGTGGCCGGCGGTCCGGCGGTCGAGACCGCGCTCGCGGCGCTGCGGACTTCGGCCGCCGAGCTCGGCGGCGATGCCGAAGTCGCCGGCACGCTGAAGCAGCTCGGCGACAACGCCGCGC
>JBASWX010000167.1:0-5387 GCA_049276695.1 Planctomycetota bacterium | reverse complement strand
ACGTCGAGCCACCGGGAGAATCTCGATCGTTGGCACTACATTTCACGCGCCAGCGACGCACAGTTCGCGAATCACCTGGGAGCGTCCGACCGCGCCGAACCAGCAACTGTCGAAAAAGAGTCTGAGGTGCCAACGGCCGCCGCCGCGGCCGTGCTTGACCCCTTCCGGCCTCGGTGGCTACAGTAGCCACATGACTACGACGGTCGGTGTACGGCAGCTGAAGAACTCGTTGTCGCGATACCTGCGCCTCGCCAGGAACGGCGAGAGCATCGTGGTTTGCGACCACGGCCGCCCCGTCGCGATCCTGTCGCCGGCACCGGACGGCAGCACGTCACCAGGCTCCAACGCCGAGCATCTCGCCGGCCTTGCCGCGCGTGGCCTCGTGACCCTCGGCACTGGTGTCACGGCGCGTGGCGCGCGGCGTGCTCCCCGAACCGATCTGTCGCGCGCCGTCATCGACGATCGCGAGGATCGCGCATGATCTTCCTCGACACGAGCTGGCTGGTGAAGCTGTACGTCGACGAGGACGATTCACTGGCGGTACGCAAGGCGATCGGCGGTGATGCCGACGTCGTCGTCAGTGACCTTGCGTACGTGGAGTTCCACTCCGCAATTGCGCGCCGTCGCCGGGAGCGCAGCCTCGCTGCCCGAACGGCGGCGGCCTTGGTCGCACGATTCCGGGGCGACTGGACTGGACGCGTCCGGGTTGCGATCTCGCCGGATGTTTTGCACCGTGCCGCCGATCTCCTGAATGAGCATGCGCTGCGGTCAGCTGACGCGGTGCAGCTCGCGTCGGCGCTGTTGATCGCCGCAGGCGCACCTGAAGCACCTCGCTTTGGCACGGCGGATGGTCGCCTCGTCGCAGCCGCGACGGCGGAGGGCCTGATCGCCCTCGAGCCAACGCCGTGATACCAGCCACCGGGTCAACAACGCCAGGAACGGACTTCGCGGCCGGTCGACAGCAGCACGCCCGCCGCAGGACCGTCGGTGGCGGCATGGCCTCGGCGGCATTGCTCGCCGTGTCCCTCGCCGCGCCCGCACTCGCCCAGATCCGGGTCCCGCTCGATGGCGAATGGCAGGTCCGCCGCGACGACGAGCCGCAGGGCTGGCGCGCGATCCAGGTGCCATCGGCATTCGAGACCGTGCTCGGCACGACCTTCGACGGCGTCGCCGTCTACCGCCGTTCGCTGCCGCTGCCGGCCGCCAAGGCGCTGCGCACCCGCGTCGAGTTCGCGGCGGTCGCGACGCACACCACGGTGCTGTGCAACGGCACCAGGGTCGCCGAACACCTCGGCGGCTGGACGCCGTTCGCCGCCGACCTCACGGCGGCGCTGCGCCACGACGGCACCGACCAGCTCGAAGTGCGCGTCGACGAGAAGGTCGGCCACAACACGCAGGGCTTCCTGCCGATCATCCAACCGCACTTCGGCGGCATCTGGCAGGGCGTCACCCTGTGCCTCGACCAGGGGCCCGTGCTCGATCGGCTGGCGGCGTTCACGTTCGGGCGGTTGCAACCCGACGCGGCGGGAGGTTTCGCCGGCGACCTCCGGTTCCGCTTCGCGGCGCTCACCGACGCCGCGAGCGACCTGCGCCTCGCCCTCGAGGTGAGCGCCGCCGACCGCAACCTCGCCACCGCCGACCTCGCCATCACCGACGCCGTCGCCGGCACGCTCGCAGTACCCGGGATCGCGCCGTGGTCTCCCGGTTCGCCACAGCTCTACACCGTGCGCGCCGTGCTGCACCGCGGCGCGCAGGAACTCGACCGCATCGAACGGCGCGTCGGCTTCCGCAGCCTCGCCGCGGACGGCACGCGCGTGCTGTGGAACGGTTCGCCGCTGCAAGTGCGCGGCGTCCTGCACTGGGGCTACTCGCCGCCTCATCTGGCCCCGCCGGTCGACCCGGCGTGGTGGCGCGCCCAGCTCGTGCAGTTCCGGTCGCACGGCTTCAACCTGCTGAAGTGCTGCCTGTGGGTGCCGCCGCGGTGCGTGTTCGAGCTCGCCGACGAACTCGGCATGCTGGTGTGGCAGGAGTACCCGACCTGGCACCCACAGATGGACCAGGCGCACAAGCAGGAACTGCTGGCCGAGTACCGCGAGTTCTTCGCGCTCGATCGCAACCACGCGTCGGTCGCGTTCCGCAGCATCACCTGCGAGACCGGGCACGGCGCCGACCTCGACGTCGTGCAGAGCCTGTTCGCCGCGTGCAAGGAGGCGGTGCCCGACACCCTGGTGGTCGACGACAGCTCGTGGTTCGGCTGGCAGCGCGTCACCGACTTCTGGGACGAGCACCCGTACGGCAACAACTCGTGGTTCCCGGGCCGCCTCGCCGACTTCCAGGCTCACCTGCGCAGTGCCGGCGAGAAGCCGATCCTGCTCGGCGAGTGCATCGCCGCCGACACCTGGGTCGATCGTGCGGCGTGGCAGGCCGCGCACGGCGACGGCGCACCGTGGTGGCGCCCCGACTGCTGGCCAGCGCAGGCAGCGGCCGAAGCCTGGTTGGTTGCCCAGACCGACGCCAGCACGCTGGCGTCCTTGCGCCCGCAGTCGCTCGACTTCGCCATGCGCAACCGCAAGTTCCAGATCGAACAGCTGCGCCTGCACCTGCCGCACGCCGGCTACGTGGTGTCGGTCGCGCGCGACTTCGCCAAGGCGCGCATGGGGCTGGTCGACGATCTCGACCGCCCGAAGTGGCAGCCCCGCGACTGGGCCTGGCACGGCGACACGATGCTGTGCCTCGATGCCGGCTGGGACGAACGCAGCGTCGGGGCGCTGGCGAACACCCGGCACGTGCGCATCGCGCACTTCGGCGCGGCCCCTCTGACCGGCGAGCTGGTGCTGCACTTCGGTGGCCCGGAGCGCCCGCGCGCCATTCCGGTGCAGCTGGCGCCCGGCACACTGAGCGCACCGTTCCCGATCGCGATCCCCGTGCAGCACCTCGCGCGGGTGCGACTGTTCGCCGAGCTGACCGGCAGCCACCCGGCCACCAACCACTGGGACCTGTGGACGATCCCGTCGCCGCCCGAAGTCACCTGGACGGTGATCGACCGGTTGACGCCGCAGGCGCTCGACCAGCTCGAAGCCGGGAACAACCTGATGCTGGTCGCCGGACCGCAGGCGGGGTCGCCGCGCACCGAGGCGATGTGGTCGTTGCGCGGCGCGCCGTTCGCCGCGAACTACGCCGGCTCCGACATCCTGCCGCCCGACCTGCTGCTCGAACTATCCAGCTTCGACCTCGAGTCCGGCCGCGTGTTGCCGTGGGCGGCGTGGCAGGACCAGGTCGACCCGATCCTCGGCTTCTGGGAGACGCACGACATCCCGGAGGTGCGCTGGCACCTGCTCGCCGGCACGACGCGCGTCGGCAAGGGGCGGCTGTTGCTGACCTCGCTGCGGCTGACCGACGAGTACCCGCCGCAGTCGCCGTTCACGCGGCCGCAGAACCCGGCGCGGGCGCGGGTCGGCGCCCTGTTCCAGGAGCTGCTGGGCAGGCACGAGCCGAAGCGGGCACTGAGTGCGGCGACGATCGCGCGGCTGCGCGGGCAGCTGACCGCGAAGACGATCGACCTGCCGACCTGGCGTTTCCGCACCGATCCGGACGACCAGGGCCGCGCCGGCAACTGGCAGGATCCCGCGGTCGATGCCGCCGCGGCGCCGTGGCGCGAGCTGCGGGCTGGCTCGCACTGGGAGAATCAGGGCGAGGATCTGAAGCACTACACCGGCGTCGCCTGGTATCGCGTCGACGTCGAGGTGGCGGCCGACTGGCAGGGGCTCGCGGCGCGCGCGGTCTTCGAAGGCGTCGACGACTCGTTCCACTGCTGGCTGAATGGCGAACTGGTCGGCAGCTTCGGCGACGCTGCGACCAGGACGACGATCTGGCTCGAACGGCAGGTGGCCGAACTCGGCACCCTGCGCTCCGGCCGCAACACGCTGGTGCTGCGCGTGGTCGACCACGCCGGCGCCGGCGGGCTGTGGAAGCCGGTGTTCCTGACCACCGGTCCTGCCGAGAAGGCGAGTCCGCTGCTGCACTGATCGTCGCGGCGGCGAAGACGGGCCCTTGTGCGTGCCCCGGCGATGGCGCACCAGGGCGATTGCCCCTCTCTCCTGCTATCCTCGCCGCTCCACCCCCCGGAATCGCATGAAGGTCTCCAGCATCCAACCGACGCCGAATCCCAACGCCTTCAAGTTCCTGGTCGACCAGGTGCTGGCCAGGAACGGGCAGACGCTCGCCTACGCCAGGCCCGACCAGGCCCGCAATGACGTGCTCGCGCAGGGCATGTTCGCCATCCCGGGCGTCGAGACGCTGTTCTTCTGCGAGAACTTCGTCACCGTCAGCATGACCAAGGAAGCCGACTGGCGCGCAGTCGCCGAGCAGGTGACCCGGCTGCTCGAGAGCCACATTCCGGCCGAAGACCACGGCGCCCCGGCGGCCCCGGCCGCCGCCCACGCCGACGATCCGCTCGCGACCCTGCCGAAGGGCGGCGACCCGGCGCTGATGTCGCGCATCAACACGCTGCTCGACGACCGCGTGCGCCCGGCGCTGGCCGGCGACGGTGGCGGCCTGCAGGTCATGGGCCTCGAGGGCAAGACGCTGCTGATCCGATACCAGGGCGCATGCGGTTCCTGCCCGAGTTCGACCGCCGGCACGATGATGGCGATCCAGCGCCTGCTGCAGACCGAGATCGACGAGGAGCTCGTCGTCACGATGGCGTGAGTGCATGCCCGTGACCAAGGTGCGTTGTTCGTACTGCGGTCACGAAGCGGCCACCGTGCCGGTGCACGGGCACGGGCAGTGCGAACGCTGCGGCACCAACCTCGAGCCGTGCTGCGGCGGCGCCGATGCCCTGGACGAAGCGGCGGCAACGCGCGACATCGCGGCGGGCCCGTCGCCCGACCTGTTCCCGCAGCTGTTCGCGCAGCTCGGGGGTCCGCGGGCAACCGTGACCAGCGACGCGCTGCTGTTCGCGCTCGTGCAGCGCCTCGGCAGTGATCTCGACGAAGCGGCGCTCGTGCTCGAAGCCGCAGAACGGCTCGGCGTCGTCGAATGCCCGGCGCCCGGCCTGCACCGGCTGCGGCGCTGAGCTGCGTTCCGTCGGCTTGCCCCGCTGCGGACGCACTCCTACGCTGCCCGCCCCATTCCCCGCCGGAGTGGCGGAATCGGCAGACGCACAGGTTTCAAAAACCTGCGCCCTCACGGGCGTGCGGGTTCAAGTCCCGCCTCCGGCACCAACTTGCGCCGGCCCGGCCAGCAGCCGCGCCACCGCCTGTTCGCGCAACAGCCGCGCCTTGGCACCCTGACCGAGCAGCTCCAGCACCTCGGCGAGCACTGCGCACACCGTCGCCGTCGGGCCCAGCGCCTCGGCGGCGAGGCGCGCCGCGCGTTCGGCGCGACCC
>JBASWX010000166.1:0-6926 GCA_049276695.1 Planctomycetota bacterium | reverse complement strand
GCGCTGGTGGCCGCTGGCGGTGGCGACCGTGGCAGCGGCGGCGTTGGTCGGGGTGCTGTTGCCGTGGCGAACCCCGGCCGACGAGGCGCTGCGGCCTGGCAGCGCGCCGCGCACCTTCGCGAGCACGGGCGGCGAGCTGGACATCGCGCTCGGTGGGCTGGCGAAGATCACGCTGCGTCCCGGCAGCGAGCTCCGCTTCGTGCACTGGCGCGCCGACCAGGCGCTGTTCGAACTGGAACGCGGCGGCCTGACCGTCGAGGTGAAGCCGCCGCCGATCGTGCGGGCGGAGTTCTTCGTCGTGGCCACGAAGCACGGCCGCGTCGTCGACCAGGGCAGCCGCTACGACCTCGACCTGCTCGACGGCGGCGACGCCCGCGTGCGCGTGGGCGAGGGTGCGGTCACGTTCCTGGCCGGGAGCCGGACGATGTTCGTGCCAGCGGGTGCGTCGCTGTGCGCCACCGGACGCGGGCCGTGTACGCCGTGCTTCGACGATGCGCCGCTCGAACTGCAGAAGACGCTGCAGGAGTTCGACATGCTCACCGCCAAGGCCCCGCGCGACGTCGTGCGGCTCGAAGCGATGAAGCGCGTGCTCGGCGCGCTCGCCGGACCGCGCGACTCGCTGGTGCTGTGGCACCTGCTGGCCGACGACGACGCGACCGTGCGCCGGGTCGCCGAGGGCGAGCTCCTGGCGCTGGTCGGCGCACCGGTGAAGAACACCAAGCAGTCGTCGTGGCCGTCCGCGGAGTGGCTGCCGTTCCTGCGGCTGGGCGCTTGGCGGCTGCCGGCGCGCCGGTGACGGCGACGGGCGAGCGTGTGTTGCTGGCGCCGCCGGGCGCCGGTAGGTTCGCACCGTGCCCACGATCCAGCTCGGCGAACCGGACCTGCCGCTCTCCACCTTCGTCGCGTTGAGCCGGCCCGGATCCCGCATCGCGCTCGGCAAGGCGAGCCAGGCCCGGGTGCGCGCGAGCCGCACCGTGGTCGAGAAGGCGGTGCGCGGCGGCGCGACGATGTACGGGATCAACACCGGCTTCGGCAAACTGGCCGGCGTGCGCATCGACGACGCGCAGCTCGGGCAACTGCAGCGCAACCTGCTGCTCAGCCACGCGACCGGCGTCGGCGAACCGCTGCGCGTTCCGCAGAGCCGGTTGGCGTTCGCGCTGCGCATCCACAACCTTGCGCTCGGCTTCTCCGGCGTGCGGCCGCAACTGCTGGCCCAGGCGATCGCGCTGTGGAACGCCGACCTGATCCCGGTGATCCCGTCGCAGGGTTCGGTGGGTGCCTCGGGCGACCTCGCCCCGTTGAGCCACATGGCGCTGCCGCTGATCGGCGAGGGCGAAGTCCACGCCGGCGACGAAGTGATCTCCGGCAAGAAGGCACTGGCGCGCGCCGGGCTGGCGCCGCTGGCGCTGCGCGAGAAGGAAGGGCTCGCGCTGATCAACGGCACGCAGATCATGACTGCGATCGGGTGCCTCGCAGTGCACGAGGCGCTGCTGCTGGCCAAGGCCGCCGACGTCGCCTGCGCGCTGACGGTCGAGGCGCTGCGTGGCAGCGAGAAGCCGTTCCAGGCCCGCATCCACGCGCTGCGTTCGCATCGCGGCCAGGCGGCGACCGCGGCGAACCTGCGCGCGCTGCTGGCCGGCAGCAAGGTGATGCAGAGCCACGCCAACTGCGCCAAGGTCCAGGACGCCTACTCGCTGCGTTGCGCGCCGCAGGTGCACGGCGCCGCCAAGGACGGCATCCGCTACGCGCACGACGTGCTCGTCGCCGAAGCCAACGCCGTCACCGACAACCCGCTGGTGTTCCCCGACGGCGACGTCGTCAGCGGCGGCAACTTCCACGGCCAACCGGTCAGCCAGGCGATGGACTTCCTGGCGATCGCGGTCAGCACGCTCGCCAACATCAGCGAACGGCGCATCGAGCAGCTGGTCAACCCGGACATCTCGGGCCTGCCGCCGTTCCTGGCGCGCAACCCCGGCCTCGAGAGCGGCTTCATGATCCCGCAGGTGGTCGCGGCGTCGCTGTGCAGCGAGAACAAGTCGCTGGCGCACCCGGCGAGCGTCGACACGATCCCGACCTCGGCCAATCGCGAGGACCACGTGTCGATGGGGGTCACCGCGGCGCGCCACGCCGACCGCGTCGTCGCCAACACCGCCAAGGTGCTCGGCATCGAGTTCCTGTGTGCGGCGCAGGGGCTCGACCTCGGCGAGCCGTTGCGCCCCGGCAAGGGCGTCGAGGCGGCGCACCGGGCGCTGCGTGCGGTGGTGCCCGGGTTGTCCGGCGACCGCTACCTGGCGCCCGATCTCGCGGCAGCGGAACGGCTGGTGCGCGACGGCACGCTGGTGGCCGCCGCCGAGAAGAAGGTCGGCGAGCTGGCCGTGTAGACGCTGACGCATCGGGTCGCGGCTTGACAACTAGTTCACGGCGCGGTGAACTATCGCGGCCGTGGCTGCCTTGCTCGATCGCCCGTTCGACGTTGTGTTCCTCGCCGGCTTCGCCGTCTATGTGGCGTTGCGTGGGCACTACCAGAGTCTGGCGAAGGGGCAGGAGACCGTCGAACGCCGCCGCGGCGCGCGCGAGGTGATGCTGCTGGTGCTGGTCGCGATCGGCTGCGTGTTGCTGCCCGTCGCCTACCTGGCGACGCCGTGGCTCGCCTTCGCCGACTACGAACTGCCGGCAGCGGTGCGCTGGGCCGGCGTGCCGGCGATGGTGGCGGGCCTCTGGCTGTTCTGGCGCTCGCACCGCGACCTCGGCCGCTTCTGGTCGGCGACGCTGGAGATCCGGGAGGGCCACCAACTCGTGACCACCGGCATCTACCGGCGCATCCGGCATCCGATGTACGCCGCGATCTGGCTGGTCTCTTTGGCGCAAGGCCTGCTGCTCGGCAACTGGCTCGCCGGGTGGGCGGCGGTCGCCGCGTTCGGGGCGATGTACTGGCTGCGCATCGAGCGCGAAGAGCGCCTGCTGCTCGATTGCTTCGGCGAACAGTGGCGCGCGCACTGCGCCGTCACCGGCCGCCTATGGCCACGGCTCGCCGCCGCCTCTTCCCCACGGAGTCCTGCATGAAGCCCGTTCCCGCCGGTTGGCCGCGCCTGTCGCTGGCCCTGTTCTACGCCGATCCGCGGCGCGCGATCGACTTCCTGTGCCGCGCGTTCGGCTTCGAGGTGCGCCTCCTGGTCGAGGGCAAGGATGGCCGCGTCGAACACAGCGAACTCGAATTCGGCGAAGCGCTGGTGATGGTCGCAGGCGCGGGCCCCGAGTACCAGCGGCCGGGCCAGCCGTGGCGCGCCGGCTTCCGCGGCCCGAGCCAGATCGGTGGCCAGTCGACCGCGAGCCCGTGCCTGTACGTCGACGATGCCGAGGCCCACTGCGCTCGCGCCCGCGCTGCGGGTGCTGCGATCGCCAGCGAGCCGATGACCCACGACTACGGGTCCGACTACTGGTCCGATCGCGGCTACGCGGCGATCGACTGCGAAGGCCACGTGTGGTGGTTCCTGCAGCGGCTGACGACGCGCGGAGTCGCGCATGGCTGAGGTGCTCGACCTGGCGTTCCGCGCGCTGGCCGACCGCACCCGGCGCGGCGTCGTCGAGCGGTTGCAGCAGCGGCCGCACCGCGCCGGGGAATTGGCGACAGCGCTCGACGTGACGGCGCCGGCGCTGACCCGGCACCTGCGCATCCTGAAGGACTGTGCGCTGGTCGAGGAGGGCGGTGACGACGCCGATGGGCGTGTGCGCGTCTACCGGTTGCGACCCGAGGTGTTCGGCCGGCTGCGGGCGTGGGTCGACCGGATCGAGACGATGTGGGCGGAGCAGCTGGCGTCGTTCGCGGGCCACGTCGAACGGGCGGGCCGGCGCCGTCGCTCGGCGAGGCGGGCGTGAGCGGCCAGTCCCGGCCGACCGCGGTCGTGTCGGTGCAGGTGCGGGCCGAGCCGGCGTTCACCTTCGAACGCTTCGTGCGCGACGTCGACCAGTGGTGGCGGCGTGGGCCGAAGTACCGGCACGCCGGTCGGCATCCGGGCACGATCCGGTTCGAGGAGTGGCTCGGCGGGCGCGTCCACGAGACCTGGACGGAAGGGGGCGAAGCGCGCGAGTTCGAGATGGGACGGATCATCGCGTGGGAGCCGCCGCGCCGGTTCGCGTACACCTGGCGCAACGCGACCTTCGCGCCGCACGAGGTCACCGAGGTCGAGGTCACCTTCCAGGCGCTGGGTGGCGGCACGCTGGTCACCGTGCGGCACTGCGGCTGGGAACGGCTGCGGCCGGACCATCCGGCGCGGCACGGCCAGGACGACGCCGCGTTCGCCCGCGAGCTCGGTCTGTGGTGGGGCGAGCAGATGTCGGCGCTGCGCGAGACGATCGCGGCCGGTTGACGGTCACTGCCGCAGGCGCGCCTGCAGTGCCTGCGCCGCCGCGTTGCCCGGTTCGCGCTGCAACGCGTGCGCAACGGTGGCGCGTGCGGCGTCGAACTGGCCGAGCTCGGTCTGCGTCGCCGCCAGCGCGACGAGGCCCGGAACGAACTCCGGCGCGAGCTTCTGCAGCGCCGTCAGGTGCCGCAGCGCGACGTTGAAGTTGCGCTGCGCCAGCGCTTCGCTGCCGAGGCCGAAGTGGGCGTCGGGCAGGTTCGGGTCGAGTTGCAGCGCCGCGGCCCACAGTTGCCGGCGCTGCTCGCCGGCCGGCTCCGGCAGCTGCGACGCGACCGCGAGCATGTGGGTCACCGGGGATTCGCCACCGAGTTCACGGCCGCGCGCGAACAGCGTCTCGGCCGCGCCGCGGTCGCCGCGCAGCAGGGTGAGCACCCCGAGGTTGATGGTGACGAGGCGATGGCAGTCGCCGGAATCGCGGCATGCCAGCGCGCGTTCGTACTGCTCGCGGGCGCCGTCGAAGTCGCCGAGGTGCTCGAGCACGTTGCCGAGGTTGGCCCGCGCCCGCGCGTAGTCGGGGTTCGCGACGACCGCGGCCCGGTAGTGGGCGATGCCGCCGGCGAGGTCGCTGGCCCGGACCAGTTCGTAGGCGAGTTCGGTCTGGGCGACGAAGTCGCCGGGAGCGAGTGCGGCGAGCGACTCGGCCCGTGCACGATCCGCCAGCGGGGCCCCGCCGAGCGCGATCGCGCCGGCAAGCGGTACGGCGAACAGCGCCCACAGCGCGGCGTGGCGCAGGCCCGGCACCACCGTCGCACGCAGGCCGCCCGCGATGCCGAGGTCGTTGCCGAGCGCCTGCTCGCGCGCCTTCCAGATGAAGCCGTCGTAGTAGTAGTGCAGCAGCGCCAGCGTCAGGAACACGCCGAGCCACGGCGTGCTGTGCGGGCGGCCGAAGTAGTCGGCGGCCCCGAATGCCGTCATCGTCGCCAGGAACACCAGGGTGCCGAGCACCCCGGGCCCGAACATCACGCCGAACCAGACCGTGACGCCGGGCCGCCGCGCGCGCTGCCGGCAGGTCAGCCAGGTGATCGCGTAGTACTGGAGGTCGTGGAACAACTCGTACAGCACGTACGCGATCAGCACGTTGTCGAGCCAGGCGAACGAGAACCAGTAGTAGCCGATCGTCGTCGCGTGCATGAACTGCTTCTGCCAGCTCCACGGCTGGCCGCGCACGATCGCCGCGGCCAGGTTCATGACGTACGCCGTGCCGACCAGCACGCAGGCCGCGCGCACCGTCCACTGCACCGGCGCGAACTGTTCCGCGGTCGGCAGCGCGATGCCGGCGTCGAGGAACAGCTTGGCGAAGGTCGCGATCGAGCCCTGGTTCAACGTCACCGCAGCGACGAAGCCGGTGACCACCAGCGCCTTGTCGAGCAACGCCGTCCGCGGGTGGAAGCTGCCGGCCTTGATGTCGTAGATGCGGGCGAAGCCGAACGCCTGCGCCAACCAGTGCCAGAACGCCCAGCCGGCGGTCACCAGCAGCAGGGCGGGACCGTGGCCGCCGTGGAACAACGTCGTCGTGGTGACCAGCAGCAGCAGCGGCACGACCAGGAAACGGGTCCGGAAGCGCGCGAACAGGTCGCGGTCGCCGTAGGCGCGCACGAACGTGGCGCAGTAGTGGCCGGTTGCGGTCAGCGCGATCAGCAGGTTCAACTGTGCGGCGCCGAGCCGATCCTGGCCGGCCGAGACCAACGGCCAGGTCACGAAGGGCACGCCGAGGATCAGCAGCAGGTCGAACCACGGCGAGTGGAACCAGGGCGAGGCCGGTTTCGGCGCAGTGCTGGCGGCGGGCGTGGCGACGACGTTGGACATGGCGTGGGCGCTTCGCCGCAGAGCATACGCGGGCCCGGCCGGGCCGCGCGGCTACACCGCGAACCGGCGCGGCGCGAACAATGGCAGTGCGGGGTGGCTGCCCTGGCCGTCGACGATCATCTCGGCGAGGCAGGCGCCGGCGAGGAACGCGAACGACAGGCCATAGCCGTTGAATGCCAGCAGCGCGAACGTGCCCGGCGCTCCCGGCAACGCCCCGACCAGCGGCAGACCGTCGGGTGTGCCGGCCATGATGCCGGTCCACACGTGCGGGAACGGCGTCTCGCGCAGCACCGGGAAGTGTTCGCGCACGTAGGCGAGCAGGTTGGCGGTGATTTGCGGGTGGTGGCCGTCGTCGTCGAGGATGCCGACTTCTTCTCCCGGCACCGACCAGCGCTTGCCGCCGATCACGAAGCGATCGCCGGCCATCCGGAAGTACTCGTAGCAGAAGTTGCTCGACATCGCGTACGGCGGGAACTGCCGCACGACTCCCGGCGGCAGCGCCTCGGTGGCGACGATCTGGCCGCGGAACGGGAACACGGTGCGGGCGAGCAGGCCGCTGCGGTCGAGTTCGCGCGCCAACGTCGACGTGCAGTGCACGACCATGTCGGCGGTCACCGAGCGGCCGTCGTGCAGGCGCACGGTGAAGCCGCCGGCGGTGCCGTCGATCGCGGCGACGCTCGCGCCTTCGACGATCCGGGC
>JBASWX010000165.1:0-6892 GCA_049276695.1 Planctomycetota bacterium | reverse complement strand
CCCCAGGGCAGTGGCACCGCGGTGATCGGGGTGCGATCGAGCACGCCGGGGTCCCGGAACTCGACGCCGTGCGGCGGATACTGTTCGCGGAACCACGTCGGCAACAGGCCCGGCGCCACGTGCAGCGCGACCTCGACGCAGCCGAGCGCCGCGACCAACCCGAACGCCAGCAGCGCGAGCCGCAGCCGCAGCGACGAGCGCGTCGGAGGCCGGGGCGAGGCTGGCATCGCGCGCAACAGTAGAGCAGAGCCCGCGCGCCAGCGCGCTTTTGCTTCTCGACGGGCTGCCCGCTAGCCTCGGGGCTTCTCTGACCTGCTGAGGCACCAACCTTGGTCCTGATCCACGAGAAGATCGCGGCATTGCTCGATCAGCGCCGGCTGAAGAAGAGAGACCTGGCGCGCGCATTGGGGGTGTCGCCGCAGACGGCGACCGACATCTGCAAGGGCCGCTCGGCGATCACGCTGCCGCACCTGCGCAACCTGGTCAGCTTCTTCGAAGTGCGCGCCGAGTTCTGGCTCGACGACGACCGGCTGGTGCCGGAGGAGCTCGACCGGGTCGCGGCCCGCGGCGCGGCGAACGCGCTGGCGCGCAGCGGCGTCACGCAGTTGCCCGACCCGGAGCGCTTCCTGCGCCGGCTGCGCACGTTCGTGCAGCAGCACCGCGCGGCGTTCGTCGCGATGTTCCCGGATCTGTCGCCGGCCGAGCAACGGCTGCTGGGGCTCGCCGACAGCGACGTCGGCGCGGTCGGCCAGATCGGCTCCGGCTGACCCGGATGACGTTCGCGTGACGGAGCGTCCGCCGGGGACCGTTGCCCCGGCGATCGGGCTCCGCCAGCATGCGCCGATGAAGTCGTTCGCGCCCGCCGCCGTCCTGCTCGTCGCTCCACTGCTCGCCCAGGGCGCCGTCGAAGCCGGGATCGTCCCGAAGAAGGCGTTCCAGATCGGCGCGGGCAAGGCGGTCGACCCGCTGCCGAACGAACCCCATCTGCGCAACGTGCGCCAGTTGACCTTCGACGGCGAGAACGCCGAGGGTTACTGGTCGAACGACGGCACCAGGCTGGTCCTGCAGCGCCGCAGTGGCGAGATGCCGGCCGACCAGATCTACGTGCTGGACCTCGCGAGCGGCGACCTGAAGCTGGTGAGCACCGGCAAGGGCCGCACGACCTGCAGCTACTTCCTGCAAGGAGACGACCGCATCCTGTTTGCGTCGACCCACCATCAGGGCGACGCGCCCCCGGTCGTCAAGATGACCGGCCGTGGCTACCAGTGGGCGGTGCACCAGGAGTACGACCTGTTCACCTGCAAGCCCGATGGCTCGGACCTGCAGCAGCTGACGAAGAACCCCGGCTACGACGCCGAAGCAACCGTGTGCCAGGTCACCGGCGCCATCGTGTTCACGTCGACCCGCGACGGCGACCTCGAGCTGTACACGATGGAGCGCGACGGCTCGCACGTGACCCGCATCACCAACCGTCCCGGGTACGACGGCGGTGCGTTCTTCTCGCACAACGGCGAGAAGCTGGTGCTGCGGTCGGCGTTCCCCAAGGACGACAAGCAGGCTGCGGATGACAAGGCCCTGCTGGGCCAGCAACTGGTGCGCCCGTCGAACATGGAGATCACGGTGTGCAAGCGCGATGGCTCCGACTTCCGCCAGGTGACGAAGAACGGCGCCGCCAACTTCGCTCCCTACTGGCTGCCTGGCGACAAGAAGATCCTGTTCGCGAGCAACTGGCGAGGCATGGAGCTGATGGCGAAGACCGGCGACCACAAGCAGGCGCGCAACTTCGACCTGTTCGTGATCGACGAGGACGGCAGCAACCTCGAGCAGGTGACCGACAGCCCGATGTTCGACGGCTTCCCGATGTTCTCCCCCGACGGCCGCCACCTGGTGTTCGCGAGCAACCGGTACGGCAAGAAGGAAGGCGACACGAACCTGTTCGTCGCCGAGTGGGTGCAGTGACCAGGTGACCTGACGCGACGGCAGGATCCCTGGCAGATTGCCCGGTTGCGCCACGGTTTGGTCCCGGCCACGCAACGAGGTTGTCGCGCGCCCCGATGTGCGCGGCATGGACCACGAACTGCTCGAGGGCGCGGCTTGCGCCGGTTCGGACCTGACCGCCAGGCTGCTGGCCGAACTCGTCGCCGCCAACGCGCGTCTGGAATCGACCGAACGCCGCCTGCGCCTGGCCGCGACGTGGGGCCTCGGCAGCGTCAAGGCACTGCGCGCGCAACACCAACTGTGCCGCAGCCACGTCGCCGCACTGCGGCAGATGCTCGCCGGCCTGCCGCCGTTCGAAGGAGGATGCCATGCTGCGTCTGCTTGATCGTCATCCCCACGGCGAACGGCTGCGCGGTCTGCTGCGGCGGTTCCGCGCCGAGCAACTGTCGCTGATCGCGGCCCTGCTCGACAGCGAGGCCCGGGCCGAAGCGCTGCACCGCGCTGCGACCACTGGCAGCGAAAGCCACCTGCGGCGCTGCCGCGAACTGCAGGCGGAGTGCGAAGTGATCCGGAACGAACTGGTGCACGTGCGCATGGCGATCGCCGGCGCGCGCGAGGAACTCGAGCTCCACTCGCCGCGCCGCGTCGCGTCGGGTCGCTGCGGCGGTCGGCTGGTGACCTCGGCCTGACCGTCCCGGCCCGCCCGGGGAACAAGGTGGCGACAGTGCGGCGTTGTCCCGCCGTCGCCGTGGGCAATACAGTCCACACATGCGCGCCTTGCTGTCCGCGGCGCTCGCCGCCGCTCTCCCGGTCGCCACGGCGGCCCGTGCCCAGGACGCCGAACAGGCAGCCCATGCCGACCAGGCCTCGTCGCCGCGAGTCTCGTACGAGGCGAAGGGCCCCGGCTGGGTCCTGCGTCAGTACGAACTGGGCTGCCTGTCGCTGCTGAGCTACCTGCTGGTCGCCGATGGCGTGGCGGCGGTGATCGACCCGCAGCGCGACGTGGAGCACTACCTGCGCGACGCCGCAGGGCTCGGCGCCAAGATCGGGCACGTGCTGCTGACCCACTCGCACGCCGACTTCGTCGCCGGCCACACCGAGCTCGCGCACCGCAGCGGGGCGGCGATCGCGATCAGCGCGCTCGCCAATGCCGCCTTCCCGCACCGCGGCCTGCGCGACGGCGACACCATCGCGGTCGGCAGCGCGACCGTCGAGGCCTGGTCGACGCCGGGGCACACGCCGAACGCGATGACGTTCCTGGTCCGCGTCCCCGGTGCCGCGACCACGCCCGCGTTCGCGCTGACCGGCGACACGCTGTTCATCGGCGGCATCGGCCGTCCGGACCTGCTCGACGTGCCGCCCGCCGACCTCGCGGCGCAGTCGTTCGCCTCGGTGCAGCGGCTGAAGACGCTGCCCGACGCCACCATGGTGCTGCCGGCCCACGGCGCCGGCTCGCTGTGCGGGGCGCACCTGGCGCCGGAGACGACGTCGACGATCGCGCACGAGAAGGCCAACAACCCGTACCTCCGGATCAGCAGCAAGGCGTCGTTCGTCGCCAACCTGATCAGCCACCAACCGCAAGCGCCGCGCTACTTCGCCTTCAACGTCGAACTGAACCGCAAGGGCCCACCGCTGGTCGAACGCGCCGACGCGCTGCCGCCGGCGCTCGACGTGCAGGCGGCCCGCGCGCTGCTCGCCGCTGGCGGCTGGATCGTCGACCTGCGCGACCAGACCCGCTACGCGGCGGCCCACGTCGAAGGCGCGATCAACGTCGCGCTGCGCGGCCGGCTCGACACCTGGACGGGGACGGTCGTGCCATCCGATGGCAGGCTGGCGCTCGTCGGCACCGACGCCGAAGTGCGCGAAGGTGCGTTCCGGCTGCGCCGCATCGGCTACGACACGATCGCCGGCCGGCTCGGCGACGATCCGGAAGCGTGGCGGCAGGCGGGCCTGACGATCCGCAGCAGCAGGCTCGTGCAGCCGCGCGAACTGCACGCCGCGATGCAGGCCGGCACCGAACCGATGATCGTCGACGTGCGCACCGCCGACGAGTACGAGGACGTGCGCCTCGGCGACATCGGCAACATCCCGGTCACCGACAGCGAGCGCTTCGCCAAGGTACTGGCCAAGGAGACGCCGGTCGTCGCGGTGTGCAACTCGGCCTACCGCTCGAGCATGGCGGTCGGCCTGCTGGAGCGATCGGGTTTCCGCGACGTCGGCTCGCTCGCCGGCGGCATGGATGCGTGGCTCGAGGCCGGCCTCCCGGTGAAGGGCCGCGCCGCACTGCCCGCGGCACCGCCGGCCGGCAAGCTCGCGCTGCCCGAACCGATCGACCCGCTGATGCTGGCGAAGGTGCTGGCCGAGCAACCCGCGAGCTACGCGGTGATCGACCTGCGGCCGGCCTGGCAGTTCGCCGAGTGGACGCTGCCCGGCGCCGCGAACGTCGCGGCCGACGCGCTGGCCGCGCACCTGGCGAAGCTGCCCGCCGAGACCCGCGTCGTGCTGATCGATCGCGACGGCACCCACGCATTCGCGGTCGCCGGAGCCGTGATGGCGCGGGCGCCGGAACGAACGCTGCGCGTGCTGGTCGGCGGCGTGCAGATGTACTGGCGCACCGCGATGCTGGGGGTCGGCCGCCCGGACGCCGCCGTCCCGCCAGGCCCCACGACCACGCCGGCAGCGCCCGCAGCACCCGCCGCGAAGAAACGCAGCGCCGGCTGCTGAGCGAGGAACCCATGCCACGTCCCTACTGGAACCCCTACCTCGCCGGCATCGGGCTCGGCCTCGTGCTGCTGTTCTCGTACGTCGCGCTCGGCACCGGGCTCGGCGCCTCGGGCGGCATCACGCGCCTCGCCGCCAGCGCCGCGCACGCAGTGGCACCGGGGCCCGTCGAACGCAACGACTACCTCGGGCCGCTGGTGCGCGATGGCAACCCGCTCGCCTACTACCTGGTCACGATGCTCGCCGGCACGCTGCTCGGCGGCTTCGCGTCGGCGTTCGCGGCTGGACGCGTGCAGGCCGGCATCGAACGGGGCCCGGGCAGCGGCATCGGCCTGCGGCTGCTGCTGGCGCTGTCCGGCGGTGTCCTGGTCGGCCTCGGCGCGCGCTTCGCGTCGGGCTGCACCTCGGGCCAGGCGCTGTCCGGCGGGGCCTTGCTGCAGACCGGCAGCTTCGTGTTCACCGGCGCCTGCTTCGCCGCCGCGTTCGCGTTCGCCCCGCTGGTGCGGAGGGAATGGCGATGAACCTGTTCGCGAACGGTCTGCTCGACCAGCCAGTGGGCCTGCTGATGGCGCTGCTGGTCGGCGCGGGCTTTGGCTTCTGGCTCGAACGCGCCGGCTTCGGCAGCTCGCGCAAGCTGACCGCGATCTTCTACCTGCGCGACTTCGCGGTGCTGAAGGTGATGTTCTCGGCGATGGTGACCGCGGCAATCGGCCTGCAACTGCTCGCCGCCTCCGGTCACGTCGATCTCGCGCAACTGTGGGTGCCGGAGTCCGTCGTCTGGCCGCAACTCGCCGGCGGTCTGCTGTTCGGCGTCGGCTTCGTCACTGGCGGCTGGTGCCCCGGCACCGCCGTCGTCGGCGTTGCCAGCGGCAAGCTCGACGCCGCGGTGTTCCTGGTCGGCGCCGGCCTCGGCAGCCTCGCGTTCGCCGCCATGCAGCCCGGCCTCGACGGCTTCCTGCACGCGGGCACCTGCGACGTCGGCTCGCTCGCGGCGCGGCTGGGCTATTCGCACGGCACGGGCGTCGCGGCGCTGACCCTCGTCGCACTCGGCGCGTTCGCGTTCGCCACCGCCGTCGAACGCTGGATGGCGCGGAGGCATGCATGAGTGCCAACGACGCCAGGGACCCGGGCGCTGGCCCGCAGCTCGCAGCGCTCGCGGTGATGGTGCTGGCGGTCGCCGCCGCCCTCGCGATCGGCAAGGCAACGACTGCGACAGCGGTCGGCGAAGCACCTGCCACGATCGGTCCCGACGATCTGGCGCGGGAACTGCTCGCGGCACCCAACGACGTGCTCGTGGTCGACGTGCGGACGCCGGAGCAGTTCGCCACGTGGCACCTGCCCGGCGCCGTGAACATGGCCGCCGACGGCGGCATCTCGATGCCAGCCGGCCCGTTCCGCCTCGTCGTGCTCGCCGGCGACGGCCGGCCTGCGAGCAGCCAGGTACTAACCGACCTGCAGCGCGCCAGCCCGGCGCCGGTGCGGGTGTTGACCGGCGGGCTGCCGGCGTTCGCCGAACGTGTGCTGTTGCCACCGTCGCTGCGGCAGGGTCTCGACGAGAGCGCGTGCAAGCAGGCGCTGCCCGGCTGGCACCTGGCGCGCGCGTTCTTCCTGGCCAGCCCGGCGCCGAGCCCGCACGCGGTCTGGGCGACGGATCCCGAGCAGCTCACGCGGCCGACCATGGTGTCGCCGCGCTGGCTGCACGACCGCATCGGCAAGATCGCGGTCCTCGACACGCGGCCGGAGCGCGACTTCCTCGCGCTGCACGTGCCGGGCGCGCAGCGCCTCGACCTCGCCAGGATCCGCACGAAACACGGCGACCGCGACCTGCACCTGGCCGCGAACGACGCACTGGCGAGCTGGTTCGGCAACCTCGGCATCGGCGCCGACACGCCGGTCGTGCTCTACACGAACGACCGGCCGCAGGACTGCACGATGGCGGCGTTGGCGCTGCTGCGCCTCGGCCACCGCGCGCTGGCGATCCTCGAGGGCGGCGTGCTGCGCTGGGCGGCGGAACGGCGGCCGCTGACCGCGGAGCTGACGATGCCGGTCGCCGTCACCTACGTGCCGCGGCCGAGCGCCGACGACTTCACGATCACCACCGACGCGCTCGCTGCCGCCGTCGCGGCCGGCAGCACCAAGGTGCTCGACGTGCGGCCCGCCGACTTCTTCCGCGGCGACAAGTCGACCGAGGCGCGGCCCGGCCACATCCCCGGGGCGAAGAACCGCGATCACC
>JBASWX010000164.1:0-7967 GCA_049276695.1 Planctomycetota bacterium | reverse complement strand
CGGGCAGTTCGGTCGGCACCGGCGCGGCCTGCGGCGGCGGTGCGGGAGGAGCGGCTGGTGCCGCCGGCGCCGGCTCGGCCGGCTTGTCACCGGCCTTGGGTTCGCCGGCCGGAGCCTCGCCGCCATTGCCGGGCTGCGGCTCCGCCGGCTTGTCCTTGGCGGGGGCGAGTGGCGAGGCGGCCTTCGGCATGTACTTGGCGTACAGCGAACGCAGCGCCTGCGCCGTCGCGATCAGCACCACGTCGGCGGTGTCGCGTTCGAGCACGGCGACCAGCGGCAGAGCCGCGGCTTCGTCGCCGAGATCCTTGAGAGCCTCGGCCGCATTGACGCGGACCTTGTCGTCGCCGTCGCCGAGCGCCTGCTCGAGCACCGGCCGGAACGCGGCGTCCTTCAGCAATCCGAGGCACTTCACGCCTGCCGCTCGCATCGCGGCCATGCGCGCCTTCTCGACCTTGATCTCGCCGCGCGCTGCCTTCGCGAGTTCTTCCTTCGCCGGGCCGCTGACCAGCTTCGCCGCCCAACGTTCGCCGGTGGCGCGCACCTCATATGGCGCCATGTCCGGCGTGTACTTGCCGGCCGGGTCGAGTCCGACCGCCGCGACCTCGACGATCGCCGCCGCCGCGTCCGGCGTGTCCAGGCGCGCGACCGCCTCGAGGATCGCCTCGAGATCGCCGAGCCAGGTCGGAGTGCCGAGCCCGTTCTTCGGCGCGATCCCGTACTTCATGGCGATCGAGTCCTTGGAGATGTTCGGCGCCCGCAGGTCCATCTTGCCGCCGCGGTACAGCTTCAACCACGCGTCGAGGGCCTTCAGCGGCTTGTCGTCGCCGGGTCTGGCAGTGGCGGTGCAGGCGGTCGGAGCGAAGGCGAACGACGGAACGGCGTGGCAGGAGAGAACCGAAGCCAACAGCAAGGCGAGCATGCGAGCGTCCTGGTGGGCGGCCGGGCGAGCCGCCGAGGGGCGCTGCATGGTAGCTGCCGAACCCGGCCAGGTTGCGCAGAACCTGACGGTGCGGGGCGCGTCAGGCGGGGCAAGGGCGGCCGGTCGGCGGTCAGCGGCGCCGGATCCCGACTTCGAACGTCTGGCCGTTGCTGCGGCGGCCAGGCTGGATGCGCAACCAGCTGTCGCGGGCCTCGACTTCGCTGCGCGGCGCGACCCAGATCGGGCCGCAGTCCTCGACCTGGAAGAACACCGAACCCGAGCGGAACAGCCCGAGCTGGTGTTGGAATTCGGCGTCGTTGCCGAGCACGTAGAACATGCGCGGCAGCAGGTCGGGCCATTGCGTGCTGATCTCGCGCAGCACCTCGAGGTCCTCGCGCCGATCCAGGGTCGGCGCCAGCAGGATGGTGCGTGCCACCGCGCCGAGCCGGTTGCTGCTCATCACCGGGGCGACGATCGTGCGCACCGTCTGCAAGTTGCGCTGCGCAGTGCTGCCCGCGGCCAGCGTCTCGACGGCAACGCGCAGTTCGGCGCCGACGTCGGCGGGGCGGAATTCGATGCGTTGGCGGTCGCGCAACTCGAGCAGCAGCTCGCCGAAGGCCTGGAACTCGTCGGCGTTCTGGAGCACTTGGCGCACGGCGTTGGCGTCGTCGCCGCGTTCGCCGAGCCGGCGCAGCGCCAACGTCGTCGTCGCGTAGCGTTGGTCCAGGTGCTTCGCAGCCTCGCGCGCGACCAGGTCGGAGGTCACTGCCTGGGTCGCCGAGAACAGCGGCGCTTCGTCGATCGGCGGCGCCGGTTGGTGCCAAGGGCGATCGTTGGCGGTTCGTGCCGTTGGTGCGCCGCCGTCCGATGGGTTGCGTGCTTCCAGGGTCTGGGTGCCAGGCGAGCCGGTCTTCGGCGACAGCCACATCACGCCGAGCAGCGCCGCGGCCGCGGCGGCGGCGCCGGTCAGCGCGTAGCGCACCTTCGCGAACAGCGGCACTGGCTCGCGGAACACCGCGTTGGGCGTGCCCTCGCCGGCCTGGATGCGCTGCCACAGTTCGTCGCGGAACCCGGCGCTGACGGTCGGGCGCCGCAGTTGCAGCGTCAACCGCTGCGCGGCTTGCAGTTCGGCCCAGAACGTGCCGCACGCGGCACAGGCTTCGGCGTGTTCCATCACGACCGCGCGCCGGCCGGACGCCAGGCGGCCGTCCAGGCACTGCGACAGTTCGAAGCGGCAGGTGGTGCAGTTCATGGTTGGCAGTGGCGTCGGCTTCGTTCAGACCTTGATCAGGCGGCTCACCAGCGACTTGAAGCGGGCGCGGGCGCGGAACAGGCGGGTCGACACCGTCTTGACCGGGCAACCCATGACCGCGGCGGCGTCCTCATAGCTGAGCCCTTCGACTTCGCACAGCAGGAAGGCCTCCCGGAACTTCACCGGCAGTTCACCGATCGCCTTCTCGATCGCCTCGTTCGCTTCGCGTGTCTCGGCGACCTCGTCCGGTCGCACGCCGTCGCTGTCGGCGGGCACGAACGGCTGGTCGTCGTCGCGCGCCAGATCGCGAAAGAGACTGAGCTTGAACTTGCGGCGGCGCAACTGGTCGAGGCAGAGGTTGCGGGCGACGCGGAACAGCCAGGGGCGGAAGGCGGCGGCTGGCACCTGGTTGAGGTGGCGGTAGAGCGCGAGGAACGAGTCCTGGGCGGTGTCCTCGGCTGCGTTCGGGTCGCCGAGCAGGCGCGTCGCGTAGGCCTTCAAGCTGTCGGCGTGCTCGGCCAGGGCGCGATGGTACGCGACCATCGTGACCGGGTCCGGTTGGTATTCCTGGCTCGGCTTCGCCATCGGACGGGAGATATCGGATGCGGAACCCGGTGCGCCAGGCGCGCCGGGAGCGGCGGCACGACGGTAACCGCCGGGCGAAACTCCAACTGGACGAAAGACGCCGGCGCCGGCACTGTTCACCGCGAGCCATGAGCATGCCTCGGCACGCCCGGTCGCCCACGGCGGTCGACCCGATCGCGCCGCGCCATCGGCGGCATGCGGTTCGGCGCGGCATGGCCTTGGCCGGTGCCCTGGTCTTGGCGGCGTGTAGTGGCGGGTTGTCGCAGCGCTCGACGGCCGAGATGGCGGACAAGGTGCCGGTCGGGCAAGGCATCCGCTGCGTCCGCATCGAACTCGAGAACGGCACCATCGGGATCGCGAACGGCACCGACCGGGCGGCGGACTACGCGGGTGGGGTGCGGCGTGCAGCGGACACCGCGGCGGACCTGGCGAAGATCGAGCAGGTGGCCTTCCGGTTGGAGGTCCGCCCCGACGCGGCTAGGCCCGACACGTTGATTCTGGCGGGTCCTCGCATGCCCGAGGGCGTCGTGGGCCTGCTCAGCCTGGAACTTGGCCTGCGCCTGCCGCCCGAGATCGAACTCGAGGTCGCCATCACCGGCAGCGGCCACATCACCGTCGGCGAACGCAAGGCCCGCGTCCTGGCGTCCACCGGCCGCGGCGACCTCCGGTTCGAAGCTTGTCGCGGTCCGGTCAAGGCCGACACCGGCCGTGGCACGGTGATCGCGTTCGACCATGCTGGCGATCTCGACATCCTGACCAAGGTCGGCGACATGACGGCGTTCGTGCGCGAACCGGCGAGCCTGATCCGCCTCGTCAGCGGCCAGGGCACGGTGCAGTGTGGCGTGCCCGAAGGCACCGGGTTCGACCTCGACGCGCGCGCCGAGACGGGCTTCGTCGGCGCCGGTTTCGGCCTTGCTGCCGAGCGGGTGGGTGAGTTCGGATCGGCGCTGGTGGCGCGGCAGGGCAGTGGCGCCACGAGAGTCGTGCTGCGCACCGGGTCGGGCCACCTGGCCTTCAAGCCGAAGAAGTTCGACTGAACGCCCCTTACGCGGCACGGCCGCAGCGGGTCCGAGGCCCGCATCTGCCATCCGGGCGGTTGGCCGGCTGTCGTCGCCAGACGACCGCACCGGGGACACCGCAATCGGAAAATGTCGGCAGGAAGCTCGCGTCTTCGTCGACCTCGCGTAGCAAACCCGAACCCCCGCTGACCCTGACCCACGCCGCCGACGTCCCCCGCTCCGAACCAGACGGATCCCCTGGTCGGACGGCGGTGGCTGCCACATCGCTCATGACCCTCGGCAAACGCCTGCTCCTCTACTCCGCCCGCGATCCGGCCGCCGGTGCTCTCGCCAAGTCCACCGCCGACTGGGGCTGCATGGTCTCGGCCTGTTCCTCCGTCGACGAACTGCGCGGTCGCCTCGAAGGCGCCGACTACGACCTGGTCCTGGTCGAGCCGTCGGCCGCGATGCAACGACTGGTCGCCGAGAACACGATCGAAGAGACGCTGAAGCTGACCCTCGCCGAAGTCGAGAAGCGCCACATCCAGCGCGTGCTCGCTTCCACGAACAACAACAAGACCCGCGCCGCGCGCATCCTCGGCATCGACACCAAGACGCTCTACAACAAGCTGAAGAGCTACAAGTCGTCGGAGACCGTCGCGCGCAAGCTGCACAGCCAGTCGTCGCTGCTGCTGTGACGCGCCGCGCCGGTGCCCGGCGGCGCTGATCCTGCGCCCGACGAAGTGCTCGCTGCGATGCCGCCGGCGCTCCGCACGCGGCTGACGAAAAGTCGAACGGGAACGGCCGCCGCGCGCGCCCGGTCCCACTGCGAGAGAATCCGGAAGGTCGCTTCGCCGGCGTCGCGAGCGAGGCGCCGGTGCGATGGCGAGCCCGCGCCGGCGACCGCAAGGTCGCCGTTCGCCGCTGGTTGGCTCGCGCTCAGGTCTCGTCGTGCGGCGGCCGACAATGCTGCATCGGCGGCAGCGCCGGGTGACCGCACACGGAACCCGCGACGGGCCATGATTCGCCGACTTCGATCCTTTGCCTGCAGTGCCCGTCGCGGGTCCCACTTTCCCCGCGCGCTCCGAACCGGCTCCTGGAAATCCGCCGCGGTCGCGGCTCAGATCCTCGCCCCCCATGGGTCTGAACGAACACCAGCAGGCACTGAAGGCAGCCGAGCAGCGAGTCGAGTCGCTCAAGGTGAGTCTTTGACTACGTTCGCCGCCACCGCGAACTGGCCGACATCGAGAACCGGATGACCCAGCAGGGCTTCTGGGACGACCCCGAGAAGGCCCAGACGGTCGTCGCCAAGAAGAAGACCTGCTACCAGGTCGTCGAGCCGATCGAGAGCCTGCTGCGCCTGCTCGAGGAAGGCGGGGTGCTGATCGAGCTCGGTGCCGAGGATCCCGGTGCAGTCGAGGCGGACCTGGTCGAGATCGACCGCAAGGTCCGCGAACGGCTCGACCAGCTCGAGTTCCAGCTGATGCTCGGCGGCGAACACGACGCGATGAACGCGATCGTCACGTTGCAGCCGGGGGCCGGCGGCGTCGACGCGTCCGACTGGTGCGAGATGATGCTGCGCATGTACGTCAAGTGGGCGGCGCGCGGTGACTACACGGTCGAGGAGACCGACTTCCAGAAGGCCGAAGAGGCCGGCATCAAGAACGCGACGATCGTGATCCGCGGTCCGTACGCCTACGGCAAGCTGAAGGCCGAACAGGGCGTGCACCGGCTGGTCCGCATCTCGCCGTTCGACGGCCAGGGCCGCCGGCAGACGTCGTTCGCGTCGGTCGAGGTGGTGCCCGAGTTCGACGACGACATCGCGATCGACATCCGCAAGGAGGACCTGAAGGTCGACACCTTCCGCGCCTCCGGTGCCGGTGGCCAGCACGTCAACAAGACCGAGTCGGCGATCCGCATCACCCACATCCCGAGCGGCATCATCGTCGCCTGCCAGGCCGAACGCAGCCAGCACAAGAACCGCGAGTCGGCGATGCGCACGCTGAAGTCGAAGCTCTACCAGCTCGAACTCAGCAAGCGCGAAGCCGAGTTGGCGAAGTTCTACGGCGACCGCGGCTCGATCAGCTGGGGCAACCAGATCCGCAGCTACGTGCTGCAGCCCTACCAGATGTGCAAGGACCTGCGCACCGACGTCGAGACCTCCGACGTGCACGGCGTGCTCGACGGCAAGCTCGACCCGTTCATCGAGGGTTACCTGAAGATGCGCAAGGACGCGAAGAAGCCATGAGACGCGCACTGCTCTCCGTCACCGACAAGCAGGGCCTCGTCGAGTTCGCGCGCGGCCTGCGCGAAGCGGGCTTCGCGCTGATGTCGACCGGCGGCACCGCCAAGGCACTCGCCGACGCCGGCGTGCCGGCCCAAGAGGTCGCCGACTACACCGGGTTCCCCGAGATGATGGACGGCCGGATCAAGACGCTGCACCCGAAGGTGCACGGCGGTCTGCTCGGCCGCCGCGACGTGCCGGGGCACCTGGCGGCGATGGAGAAGCACGGCATCGATCCGATCGACGTGCTGTGCGTCAACCTCTACCGCTTCCGCGAGACGCTGCGCAAACCGAACATCGCGCGGCAGGAGATCGTCGAGCAGATCGACATCGGCGGCCCGGCGATGCTGCGCAGCGCCGCCAAGAACCACCACAGCGTCGCGGTCGTCGTCGATCCGGCGGACTACCCGGTGGTGCTGCGGGCGCTGCGCGAACACGGCGGCACCCTGCCGCCAGAGCTGCTGCGCACGCTCGCGGCGAAGGCGTTCGCGCACACCGCCGCGTACGACGCCGCGATCGCGCAGTGGTTCGACGGCGAACGGCGCGCAGCACCCGGCGAGCCGTTCTTCCCGGCGCGCGTCGCGTTCGCCGGCGACAAGCTGCAGGATCTCCGCTACGGCGAGAACCCGCACCAGCAGGCAGCCTTCTATGGCTTCGGCGACGGTTCGCCGAGCCTCGCCGGCAGCAGGCAGCTCGGCGGCAAGGAACTCAGCTACAACAACATCCTCGACGCCGATGCCGCGCTCGGCCTCGCACTCGAGTTCACCGCGACGTGCTGCGTGATCGTCAAGCACGCGAATCCGTGCGGCACCGCAGTCGCACCGTCGCTGACGCGGGCGTGGGATCTGGCGCTGGCCGGCGATCCGGTGTCAGCGTTCGGCGGCATCCTGGCGACCAACACCACGTTCGACGTCGCGACCGCGCGGGCGATCGTCGCGAGTGGCACGTTCCTCGAGGTGATCGTCGCGCCCAAGGTCGAGCCGGCGGCGCTGGCGGCGCTGCAGCAGGCGAAGTGGGGAGCCAACGTGCGCGTGCTCGAACTCGGCGGCCTGCCGGATCTCGCGCTGCGCCAGCGCCAGGTCGTGCGTCCGGTCAGCGGCGGCTTCCTGCTGCAGACAGCGGACCTGCCGATCGAGGCACCCGGGCGAACCGTCGCGACGAAGCGCGCGCCGAGTCCGGCCGAACAACAGGCGCTCGACTTCGGCTGGCAGGTCTGCAAGCACGTGAAGTCGAACGCGATCGTGCTGGCGAAGAGCGCTGGCGACGGCGCGTTCCACACCGTCGGCGTCGGGGCCGGCCAGATGAGTCGCGTCGACTCGGCGAAGATCGCGGTCGACAAGGCCGGCGAGCGGGCGCAGGGCTGCGTGGTCGCCAGCGACGCGTTCTTCCCGTTCGCCGATGGGCTGCTGGTGTGCGCGAAGGCCGGGGCCACCGCGGTGGTGCAGCCGGGCGGCAGCAAGCGCGACGACGAAGTGGTCGCCGCCGCCGACCAGCACGGCATGGCGATGGTGATGACCGGCCGCCGCCACTTCCGGCACTGATCGGAGCGCCGATGGACGTGCAGGCGGCGGCGGACGAAGTGCGGCTCGGCGCGTCGCTGCAGCGGGTCGCCACCGACGTGCGCGAGCGCTGGCTGCGCGCCAAGGGGCTGCGGCCCGACGACGCTCCGCCCGACATGTTCCGTGCCGAGGTCGCCGCGTTCATGCGCGATCTGGCCCGTCACCTCGGCGAACGGTGCGCCGGGGATCCGCGCGCCGGCCAGGCACTGCGCGACTGGGTCCGGCACTGCGACCACTACGAGGCGTGGGACGCGCTGCTGACCGGGTTCCGGTTCGACGGCCGCGAGGCGCTGCTGCGGCGCGGACGGTTGATGTTCTCGCGGACGCTGACCGCGCACTGGCGGGAAGGGTGAGCGGGGCTGGCGTGGAC
>JBASWX010000163.1:0-5652 GCA_049276695.1 Planctomycetota bacterium | reverse complement strand
GCCCGCAGCCGCGCGCGCAACTCCGCCAGCACGGCCGGCGGCCCCATCGCGATGCGCCACGGACAGGGTCGCGCCACGATCGTGTCGGCGACGCGCGCCGCCAACGCCGCGGGCGGGTCGACGGTGCCCGAGACCACTAGGTTGCCGCGCGGCCCGATCCACACCTGCAGCGCGTCCCGCCCATCGGCACGCACCACGAAGCCTTCGCCTTCGTGCGCCGCCAGCGCGTTCCACACGTAGACGCCGTGCGCGCCATCGGCGCGCGCGCGCGCCAGCACCGCGGGGTCGTCCCAGGTCAGTTCGCGCACATCGAGGCGCATCGGCTCAAGATTCCGTTGCCACGGACCGATCACGGAAGCGGTCCCGCTCTCCGAGGTTCTTGTGGACACCTACGACTTCTTCGCCGACCCCCGCGCGATCGGCCTGCCCGAACGCCACGCCGCGATGGCGGCGATGCCGCGCGAACAGGGCTTCTGGCTCGCGCGGTTGCAGCAGCTCGCCGAACCGCCGCGGCCCGAACGCGACTTCCCGGCGTTCCTGCTGAGCACGCCGCCGTTCCGGGAACTGGCGCACCGACTGGCGCGGGCGTCGCGGCGCGCGGAGCTGCCGATCGCGACCGCCGACGAACTCGACTGGTTCCTGCGCGCGTTCCGCGACTACCTGCGGACCGACGCCGGCGAGGACGCGTTCAGCTCCTCGCATCGCGGCTCCCTCGAACACTGAGCGCCTGCTGCAGTGCCGCCATGTCGGCGGCAGCGAGCGGTTCGCCGTCGAGCCCCGGCACCTGGCCGGGCGCATCGGTGGGCACCAGGTGCACGTGGGCGTGGCGAACGAGCCAGCCGATCACCGACACGCACACCCGCTGGCAGGGCAACCGTTCGCGCAAGTGCCGGCCGAGCGTGTGCGCGGCCGCCCACAGCGCCGCGTGTTCCATCGGCGGCAGGTCGAACACCGAATCGACGACGCGCTTCGTCGCCAGGATCAGGTGGCCGCGCCGGGCCGGCCGTTCCGCGAGCCACGCGACGTGCAGGTCGTCGCAGTAGACGACGTGCACGGGCTTCGACCCGCTGACGATGTCGGCGAACGTGGTCACGTTCCCAGCGAACGCCCGAGCAGTTGCGGGTCGGTGATCGGCAGCTTGCACTGGCCGCGCTGGCACACGTAGGCGGCGGGAACGCCGTCGACCGGCGTCTTGCCGGCGAACAGCGGCGACAGCTTCGCCAGCGCGTCGCGGTTGCCGGCGTGCACGAGTGCGGTCACGTGCTGGCCGGGGAACGCCCGCCACGCGACCGCCAGCAGCGCCTGCGTGCGCGGATCGTCCGGCTCACCGGCGATCACGACCTCGCGCGGGCCGGCGAGGTGGAACTGCAGCGCCTTGACCAGCGCCGGTGCCGCCGCCGGCGAGTCGGCGAGCAGCCCGTGGTTGGCGCGCAGGCCCTGCACGCCGAGTTCGTACAGCGCCTCGTCGCCGAGCAGCAGGCCGCCGGCCAGGAACGACTGCACCGCCAGTGCGGTGCCCGACGGCGTCGCGGCATCCCAGGCCACGCGGCTCTTCGCCAGCAGCGCCTCGTGGTCGTCGGCGGTGGCCCAGAAGCCGCCGTCGTCGGCGCGGAAGTGATCGCGTACGGTACCCAGCAGCGCGCGCACGGCGGCGAGCCAGCGCGGGTCGGGGTCGATCTCGAACAGCGCCAGCAGGCCATCGGCGAGCCCGGCGTGGTCTTCGAGCAGGCCGGCGTGGTGGACCTCGCCGGCGCGGTACGAACGGCGCACCCGGCCCTCGCGCAGCATCGTGCGCAGCAGGAAGTCGGCGCTCGCACGCGCGGCGTCGCGGTAGCGCTCGTCGTGCAGGTGCCGGTAGCCGGTCGCGAGTGCGCGCAGCACCAGGCCATTCCACGCCACCAGCACCTTGTCGTCGGTGCCCGGCGCAATGCGCTTGCCGCGTGCTGCGAGCAGCAGCTGCTTGCCCTTGCTCAGCCGCGCGTCGATCGCCGCGGCGTCGCCGCCGCGTTGCTTCGCCAGCGCTTCGGCGTCCTGCACGAGGCTCAGCACGTTCTGGTGTTCCCAGTTGCCGGCGGCAGTGACGCCGAGGTGCGCAGCGAGCAGCTCCGCCTCGTCGCCGAGCAGCGTCGCGAACTCGGCCTGCTGCCAGGCGAAGTACTTGCCCTCGACGCCTTCGCTCTGCGCGTCCTGGCTCGACCAGAAACCGCCGGCCGGGTCTCGCATCTCGCGCAGCAGGTACTCGAGCGTGCTGCGCGCGGTCGCCGCGAACGTCGCGTCGCCGGTCTTCGCCGCCGCCTCGAGGTAGCACGGCGCCAGCAGCGCGTTGTCGTACAGCATCTTCTCGAAGTGCGGCACCAGCCACTGCCGGTCGGTCGCGTAGCGGTGGAAGCCGCCGCCGAGCTGGTCGTGGATGCCGCCGCGCCGCATCGCGCGCAGCGTCGGCACCACCAGCGCCAGCGCCGGCTCGGTGCCGAGCCGCAGCAGCACCTGCAGTTCGAGCGGCGACGGGAACTTCGGCGCGTGGTGCGGGCCCGGTGCGAAGCCGCCGTGCTCGGCGTCGAAGCGCGCCGCGGATTGCGGCAGCACCTTCGCCAGCAGTTCCGCAGTCGGCTCGCCCGGCGGCGCCACCGGCGCGAGTGCCTGCTGCAGGTGCTTCGTCAGTTCGTCGGCGCCGGTCAGCACCTCGGCGCGCCGTTCCCGCCACGCCTTGGCCAGCTGCTCGAGCACCCGGCGGAAACCCGGGCGCCCCATCGTGTCGACCGGCGGGAAGTAGGTGCCGCCGTAGAACGGCCGCCCATCGGGAGTCAGCCACGCCGACAGCGGCCAGCCGCCCTGCTGCCCCATCGCCTGCACCGCGGTCAGGTAGATCTCGTCGAGATCGGGGCGCTCCTCGCGGTCGACCTTGATGCAGACGAAGTGTTCGTTCATCACCGCGGCGATCTCGGGATCGGCGAAGCTCTCGGCCGCCATCACGTGGCACCAGTGGCACGCGGCGTAGCCGATGCTGAGGAAGATCGGCTTGTCCTGCTGCTTCGCCTGCTGCAGCGCCGCGTCGCTCCACTGCTGCCAGTCCACCGGGTTGTTCTGGTGCTGGCGCAGGTACGGCGACGACGCGTTGGCGAGGCGGTTGGGCTTCTGCGCTGGCAACGGCGGCTTCGGCACGGGTGGATCCTGGGCCGGACCGGGAACGGCGGCAACGGCGAGTGCGCACAGCGCGGGCAAGGCGGCCCGCAACGGGCGCCGCGACCGGACGATCGGCATCCGGCCATCGTCGCGCGCGGCACGGATCGGCGCGAGCCCTTCCCCCATCCGTTCGCCAGGCTACCGTATCGGCATGGGCCGTTCGTTCGTGCTCGCTGGCTTGGCGCTGCTGGTCGCGTGCGGTGGCGGTGGTGGCGGCGGCACGGTCACGCCGCCGCCGGCGTCCGGCAACGCCCGGCTCGCGGCCGACGCGGTCGAGATCGGCAGCGCGGCCACGGTCGCCGACGTCACCGTGCAGTTGGCGAGCGCCCCGGCGGAAGGCGCCTGCCTGTTGCAGGTCGCGGTCGAACTGCCGCCGGAGCTGACCTTGCCGGCGAACGACCGGCTGCAGGCCGCGCAACCGCTGCCGACGCTCGACGGCGACTTCGCCGCCGGCCGCTTCGTGGTGCTGTGCGGCGACGCGCAGAACGTCGCGGCCGCGAACCTCGCGCTCGGGCCACTGTTCCGGTTGCGCTTGACGCCCGCTTCGCCGCGCCAGCCGGGCACCTACACCGTGCGGTTCGTCGGGCTGAAGGCGAGCACGCGCGACGGCACCGCGGTGCCGGCCGACACCAACCCGACCGTCGTCAGCGTCATCGTGCGTTGACCGCCCGCCGCAGCGCGCTCACCGACCGCCGCTGCTGTTCGCCTCGACCCGCGCCGCCAGCTGCTGCAGGCTGGTGACCTGGAACTGCCGCACGCGCTCCTGCAGCGCGCCGAACCAGCCGAACCAGCGTTCGGCCAACGAGCCCCAGGAACCGCGATCGGTCCACGTCACCTCGACGGCACCGCCGGCGGCGCGCCACTGCACCCGCCCGCTGCCGCGCGCGGTCTCCTGGTCGGCGGTCCCGGTCTGCATGCCGAAGCGGTACTCGACCGCGCCGGCGTCGACCGCGGTCAACGTCAGCATCGCCTTGCCGAGCGGGCCGGACCAGACGAGGCGGTGACCGATCGTCGCCGGCGCACCTTCGACCGCGCGCGTCGTCGGTTCGCCGAGCTTCGCGTCGGTCGCCGACCACTGCTGCCAGCTGCCGAGATCGGCGACCAGGGCCGCGATCTTCGTTTCGTCGGCGGCGACGCGGTGCACGCTCACGACCTGCCAGGTGTCGGCCAGCAGGAGGCCGACCAGGAACCACACCACCACCATCGCCGCCATGGCCAGCACCATGGCACGCAGCACCACCTTGGGCGTCGACATCGCGCGGCAACGGTAGCGGGCGGCGGCGTCGTTCCCAGAGCGGAGAGCCGTCGGTGGTCAGCGGCCGCGCCCGACCAGCAGCGGCGTGAAGTAGCGGTAGTAGATCTCGAGGCACAGCACGCACATCGCCGTCGTGTAGCTGCGGTCGCGCCGCGAGTCGCCGGCCTCTTCGGCGTAGACGTCGATCGGCGGGAACGAGCCATCGTTGGCCTGGGCCGGCGGCAGCACGCTGCGCAGCCGTTCGTTCCACTGCTGCCACGACTCACCGCCCGCCAGGAAGCACGCCAGCGTGCCGTAGTACCAGAAGTAGACGTTGCCCTGCCCTTGCAGCACGAACGCGTCGTCGTCGTAGCGGCGGTAGGCCTCCGGCCGCCGTTCGACCGTGAACTGCAGCGCCGACCCGACCATGTCGTCGCCGGGCCCGCGCCCGAGCAGCTGCAGGCAGAACGCGGCCGCCGGCGTGCTGGCCGGCAAGGTCGGCCACGACGAGTTCACGCGGCTCGGCTTGTGGTTGTAGCGGAACCAGCCGTTCGGCTGGTCGTACGCCAGCTCGAGGTACTCGCGCGCCGCCGGCAGCACCTCGGCCGGCAGCTCGACGCCAGACAGCCGCGCCGACTCGAGCGCCATCACCATCCACGCGGTCACCGACACGCGCGCGTAGTTGTCCTCCGGTTGCAGGCCCGGGGAGAAGTAACCCCACCCGCCGCGGTTGCGCCGGTCGCGCCGCGGCCCCTGGTGGTCGAGGATCCAGGTCAGCGCGCGCTCGAGCGGGGCCAGCAGTGCCCGGTCCTTGGTGATCCCGTACGCCTCGGCCAGCGCGTAGGTGGCGATGCCGTGGCCATAACAAGAACTCCGGCCGAAGGCGCCGGTGTCCTCGTCCTGCAGCGCCAGCAGCCGCGCGAGCGCCTTCTGCACGACCTGGCTGTGTTCGGTCTGCGAAGTCGGGGTGTGACCGGCACCCAGGAACGCCAGCACGCACAGCGCCGACTTGCCGACATAGACCAGCCCGTACTTGCCATCGAAGTCGGAACGGTCGCCCCACGAGCCGTCGGCGTTCTGGATGCGCGCCAGATAACGCAGGCCGTTGGCGACTGCGCGCTCGGTGTCGGCGGTGCCGCCGAACTGTTCCAGCGCCTTGACCTTCGCCGGGCCGAAGCGATTGCTGTAGGCGGACGCGCCCGCCGGCAGGGTCTGCGCGGCAGCGGCGACGGCGG
>JBASWX010000162.1:0-1704 GCA_049276695.1 Planctomycetota bacterium | reverse complement strand
GGAGCGCGACGTCAAGCTGCTGAAGCGGGCGATCGACGAGGCGCCAGGGCCAGCTCCCGGGAACGTCAACGCACTGAGCGACCTCGTGGCGAGCGCCGACCGCCTGCTCGGCGAGCTGCCGTCGCTGCGCACGATGCTCACCGGGTTGCGCGCCACCGGAGTCGAGGGCGGCGGCGTCGAGCCGCAGCGCCTGCTCGCCGAGCATCCCGCCGCCGCGTTCCTGGCACAGCTGCGACGCGATCGGGAGGCCATCGCGGAGCGTCTCGATGAGCTGATCAGGACCCCGCAGACCAGTCACGAGGCGACCCCGGATTGGTGCGCTGGAATCGAAGCGCGCCTGGCAGCGATGGACGCGCAGGTCGCGGACCTCGCGCGGCTGGTCGACGGTCGCCGCCAGCGTTCGTTCGCGGACGACGAGGTGGAGTACCTGCACGACGCGGTCGAGGACCAGATCGCCGAGATCGAATGGTTGGCGACCACCCGGCTGCCCGAGCTGCGTGCACGCGTCGCCCGGGCCGAAGCAGCCCAGGCGCCGGCGACGGGGTCTTTGGCCCAGGCGTGGGCCGAGTGCCGCCGGCAAGCAGCGGCGAAGTACGCCGGCCTCGAACTCGGCCCGCAGCCAGGACTGTTGCCGCTCGGAGAGGACCCCGACACCGGGTTGCTCGAGTTCGCACACCTGGCCTCCGGCACCCCACCGAAGCGGGGGGATGACGACGAGCTCCAGTACGCGCCGGACTCCGGAGTGGTGCTCGTGCTGATCCCCGGCGGCGAGGTCTGGGTCGGCGCCCAGAGCCGGTCGCCAACCGGTCCGCGCTACGAGCCCGAGGCGACTCCCAATGAAGGGCCGCCGAAGCGCGTGCGACTCGCCCCGTTCCTGCTCGCCAAGCACGAGCTCGGACACGCGCAGTGGAACCGGCTCGCCACCGGCCTCGGCATCTGGCACCAATGCGCTCGCTTCGAAGGGCGCCCCGATTTCGACCGCAAGCCGATCGCCCGGGTCACGTGGCAGGACTGCGATCGCCTGTGCCGGGCGCACGGCCTGGCACTGCCGACCGAGGCCCAGTGGGAGCACGCTTGCCGGGCCGGGACCGAGGGGCCCTGGTGGACCGGACCGGCGAGTGAGACGTTGGCCGATGCCGAACACGTTGCCGGCGCGGAACCCGGCCGCATCGCCATCGACGCCAAGGCTGCGAACCCGTTCGGCCTCCACCACATGCACGGCAACGTGCACGAATGGTGCGCCGAGGCCTTCGTCGCACGCGACTGGCAGCTGACTCCCGGCGATGGTGCCCGGCTGGGGCGACCGGATGGCGACTACAGGGCGATGCGCGGCGGCAGCTACCTCACCCTTGCGCCGAACGCCCGTTCCGCGAAACGCAACGCGGCCTACCGCCTCGACCAGAAGGACACCGTCGGCCTCCGGCCGGCGATGGCTCTGCATGTCCCGCGATGACCCTCGATCCACCATGACACTTCACCTCCCGATCCTCGTCCTCGTCGCCGCAACCGCGGCAGCCGGTGCCGCCGCGCAGAACCTGCCCGGCAACTCGAATCCGAACGGCTTCGTCTCGCAGCTGCTCGGTGGCTACGCCCTGTTCGCCGCCAACGACCAGAGCCTCGGCATGGAACTGTGGCGGCTCGACCATGGGACCCAGGCGGTCACGCTGGTGCGCGACATCGCGAACGGGCCGCCGGGTTCGGACC
>JBASWX010000161.1:0-1633 GCA_049276695.1 Planctomycetota bacterium | reverse complement strand
CCCGGCGGCGAGGTGCTGCTGCTCGGGCGCGCCAATGCCGGCAAGTCGTCGCTGGCGAACGCGCTCGCCGGCCGGCCGCAGGCACTGGTCGATGCCAGGCCCGGCACCACGCGCGACCTGCTGCGCGTCGAACTGCCGGACGGTGGCGTGCTGTGGGATGCACCGGGCGACCTCGCCGATCCGGCGAGCGCCGACGCCGCCGCACTGGCGCTGCGCGACCGGTTGGGCGGCGGCGCCGCGTCGCTGCTGCTGGTACTCGATGCCAGCGATCCGTTCGTGCCGCCTTCCGCACTCGGTTCGCCGTTGCCGTGGCACGCCATCGTCTGGACGAAGTGCGACCTGACCCCGCCGCCGCCACTGCCAGCCGCGGTCGCTGCCGAGGGGCCGGCCGTGCCGTTGTTCGCCACCAGCGCGTCGACCGGGGCGGGCATCTCCGAGCTGCGGTCGTTCCTGGCGCGCTCGGCGCGGGTCGGCGTCGTCGACGCGGGCGGTCCACTGCGAGCGGCGTTGGCGGCGGCGCAAGCGCCGATCGAGCGTGCGCTCGCTGGCAACGCTGGCGCCGAAATGGTGGCGATCGACCTGCAGGCGGCGCTGCGTGCCCTGGACGACCTCGCCGGCGCGCACTCGGTCGAGCACCTGCTCGATCGCATCTACGCCCGCTTCTGCCTCGGCAAGTAAGGGACGTCCGGCTGCCCGTCGGCCGGCAGTGCAGGATCTTCCACCGCCCTCGCCTTTGACACACAAGGGGTTGGGGCGGTAAGGTCCGCGCCGTCAGAGGTCAGGAGGCCCGGGGTCAGCCGGGCTTTCGGATCGCCGGGTCCCATGCGCGTCGCCCGCTCGTCGCGGTCGCCGGGCATGCACTTGCCATGCGCTGTCCGTACTGCAAGGCCGACAACGATCGCGTCATCGATTCGCGCGCCAGCGCCGATGGCTTTGCGATCCGCCGTCGGCGGGTTTGCGCCGATTGCGGGCGGCGCTACACGACCTACGAACGGGTCGAGACAGCGCCGCTGCGCGTGGTCAAGAAGGACGGCGAACGGGTCGCGTTCGACCGTGCCAAGGTACTCGGCGGCATGCTGCGGGCGTGCGAGAAGCGGCCGGTGTCCGTCGAGCAGCTCGACGTGATCGTCGACCGCATCGAACGCCAGTGCATGGAGGCCTTCGACAAGGAGGTGCCGAGCAAGGTGATCGGCAACCTCATCATGCAGGAGCTGCGAGCTCTCGATCAGGTGGCGTACGTCCGCTTCGCGTCGGTCTACCGCGAGTTCAAGGACGTGTCGCAGTTCCTCGACGAGCTGAAGCCGATGCTGGAGAAGCGGCGGGAGGGCGGTCATGAAGCGGCGAGCGGAACATCTGGTGCACAAGCGTGACGGGCGGCGTGAGTTCCTGCGCGCGACCAAGCTGGCGCGTTCGATCCACCTGGCGCTGCACAGCGTCGGCGTCGACGAGGACTGGCGCGCGCTCGAACTGGCGAACGTGGCGCTGACGGCGCTGCGGCAGAAGAAGCGGCCCGGCGAAGTCGGCGACGGCGTGGTGCTGACGACCGCGGAGATCGCGGACGCGGTGCAGCACCTGCTGGTCGTGACCGGGCAGCCGGCGGCCGCGGTGAGCTTCGGCGCGGTTGCAGCCGAAC
>JBASWX010000160.1:0-2198 GCA_049276695.1 Planctomycetota bacterium | reverse complement strand
CCGGCAGTTCGGGCAGCGTGTACGGGCCGACCTTGGCTTCGTCGCTGTTCGTGGTGTGAGGGGGATCCTGCCCGCACAGGCCGGCGGCCAGCAGCAGCAGTGCGCACCGACGCAGCGACATGGCCCGGGATGCTAACGATCGGTGGGGGGCTGCACAGGGGGCGCCTCGACCCGGTGACCAGACCAGGGACCCGTCGCCCCGGGGTGCTCGCCGCCGTTTCGTTCCCAACCGTCGCGTCGACCGCTACAACCCGACGCGAGTCCCATGCGCCATGCCGCCCTCGCCGCGTTCGTCTTCGTTCCGATGATCCGTTCGCAGGATGCCCAACCGCCAGCCCCAGCGCCGGTCGTGCTCGGCACCGCACCGGGCCCCCAGTACACCTGGGTGCGCGACTGGGGGCGACCCGCCGCCGACAAGGAACTCGGCAGCACGCACGGCTGTCTTGTGGTGGACAAGGATGGCAACATCCTCGCCAACACCGAGACCGAGCACGCGGTGATCACGTTCACCGCCGACGGCAAGGTGCTGCGGTCGTGGGGCAAGGAGTTCCAGGGCGGCATGCACGGCATGTGCCTGCGCCAGGAGGACGGCAAGGAAGTGCTCTACCTCGCGCAGACGCGGCGGCACGAGATCATCAAGACCACGATCGAGGGCAAGGTGCTGTGGACGCTTGGCTGGCCCGAGGCGAGCGGCATCTACGCCAAGGAAGGCGAATACAACCCGACCGCGGTCGCCGTCGCGCCCGACGGCCGCATCTTCGCCGCCGATGGCTACGGCAAGTCGTGGATCCACGTCTTCGACCAGGAGCGCAAGTACGTGAAGAGCTTCGGCGGGCCGGGCGACGGCCCCGGCAAGCTGCGCACGCCGCACGGCGTCTGGCTCGATGCGCGCGGCAAGGCGCCGCTGCTGCTGGTGTGCGATCGCGAGAACCACCGGCTGCAGTGGTTCACGCTGGACGGCGAGCACGTGCGCACGATGGACAAGGACCTGCGCCGGCCGTGCAACGTCGCGCCGCTGCCGAACGGTGGCCTGGTCGTCGCCGACCTCGCGGGCCGCATCACGCTGCTCGACCGGGCGGACAAGCTGGTCTGCCACCTCGGCGACAACCCGGACGAGAAGCTGCGGGCGCAGTTCGGCGTGCCGCGCGACAAGTGGAAGGACGGCGAGTTCCTGTCGCCGCACGGCGTGTGCGTCGACCGCACCGGCGCCATCTACGTCGAGGACTGGAACGTGCTCGGGCGCATCAGCAAGCTGGTGCCGGTGGCGGCGGCGAAGTCCGAGGGCAGGTAGCGAACACGCGGCCCGGTCAGTGCCGCGGCGCCGGGTCGGCCGGCGGCAGCGGTCGGCCCACGACCTCACCGGTCACACGTCCTGGGTCCGAGCGCACGGTCAGCGTGCCGTGCACGCCGGTGATCCAGAGTTCGCGGCCGCGGGCGCGCACCAGCGGGCCGAGCAGCGTCTCGCCATCGGCGCTGGCTGCCGACGCGAGGCAGGCGCGCGGCGCCACGGCGGCGAGCAGGTGGGCGGCGTTGGCATTGGCGCGCCCGTGGTGCGGCAGCACCAGCACGTCGTGCGGCGTCGCCAGCCCGCCGGCCAGCGCGGCCGCGATGCCGAGTTCCTGGGCGTCGCCGGACGTCAGGATGCGCACGTTGCCGAGCGTCGTGCTGGTCCACAGGCTCGAGTCGTTGTCGCTGCTGCCGGCAGGCACGGGCGGCGCGTGCACGGTGAACCAGGGACCGGCGGCGAACGAAGCACCTGGGGCGAGCAGGTGAACGACGGCGCCGTGGGCGCGCAGGCGTTGCTCGAGCCGGCTGCCGGCGAGAGAGCACGGCACCACCGCGGCGGCGACGCGCACGCGGCTCAGCAGGCCCGGCACGCCGGCGTGGTGGTCGGAGTCGGCGTGGGTGACCACCAGCAGGTCGAGGTGCTTGCTGGGCAGCGCGCCGGCGAGCCGTTCGGCCGCGAACGCGGGGGCCTGCAGGCTGCCGCAGTCGATCGCGCCCTGCCAGCCGGCGGCTGTGGTGACGAGGCAGGCCTGGCCGTGGCCGACCGCGAACAGCACGAAGCGTGGTTCGGGGCCCGGGCCGAGCGGCAGGAAGTGCGGCAGCGACAGCGCAACGGCACTGGCCGCGCAGGCGAGGCGATCGCGCCGCCAGGCGATGCCGGCGGCCGCCGCGATCCCGGCGAGCACCAGGGC
>JBASWX010000159.1:0-3401 GCA_049276695.1 Planctomycetota bacterium | reverse complement strand
CTCGCGGCCCCTTCGGCCAGGCCGGCGGTCCGGTCCTGGCGCCACGTCGCGGGCAGTTCCCGCGCCGGCGGCTGGTAGTCGGGGCCGACGGCACAGGCCGCGGCGAACAGCAGCACCGGCAGGGCACCGGTGGCCCGCAGGGCGGAAGCGAGGCGCATCATGCGAACTCCAGTTCGGTGGCGGCCGGCGCGGGCGCCTCGCCCGCGTTGGCGGTGGCGGCAGCGGCGGCGGCGCGGTGGTCGGTGGCCAGGAAGCTGTAGAAGACCGGCACCACGAACAGCGTGAACAGCGTGCCGAGCAGCATGCCCATCACCAGCACGATGCCGATGCTGTTGCGCGCCGCAGCACCTGGCCCGGCGACGAACACCAGCGGCAGATGGCCGAAGATCGTCGCCGCGGTGGTCATCAGCACCGGCCGCAGCCGCGTCGCCGCCGCCTCGCGCAGCGCCGCCAGCTTGTCGCGACCCTGCCGCTGCAGCGTGTTGGCGAACTCGACGATCAGGATGCCGTTCTTGGCGATCAGCCCGACCAAGGTGATGAGCCCGACCTGCGAGTAGACGTTGATCGTGGTCACCTCGAGGTACGAGAACAACAGCGCCCCGGTGATCGCCAGCGGCACCGAACCGAGCAGCACGATCAGCGGGTCGCGGAAGCTGCGGAACTGCGCGGCCAGCACCAGGTAGACCAGCAGGATCGCGAAGCCGAGCGTCGCCACCAGCGACGAGCCCTCGTGGCGGATCTGCCGCGACTCACCGGCGTGGTCGATCGCGATCGTGGTCCCGGCAACCCGCTGCGCCGCCGCTTCGAGCACCGCGAGCCCTTCCTCCTTGGTTACACCGGGCAGCACGCCGCCGAAGACCTTGACCGCGTTGCGCTGCTGGAAGCGGTTCAGCGTGCGCGGCGCCGCGACGGCCTCGATGCGCACGAACGACGACACCGGCACCAGGTCGCCGGCCGGCGTCTTGATCTTGAGGTCGAGCAACGGACCGACCGTCGCGCGGTCCTGCTGCCCGATCTGCGGGATCACCTTGTAGCTGCGGTCGTACCAGTTGAAGCGGTTGACGTAGCCGCCGCCGAGCATGGCACCGAGTTCGCGCCCGACGCTCGCCAGGTCCATGCCGAGATCGGCGACCTTGTCGCGGTCGACGGCGACGCGCGCCTCCGGCCGGTCGATCTTCAGGTCGGTGTCCACATAGACGAACTTGCCGCTCTGGTAGCCGGCGCCGACCACCGCCATCGTCGCTTCGAGCAGATCCTCGAGCGGGGCGCTGCTCTGCAGCACCAACTCGACATCGTGCATGCCGGAGGTCGGCAGCGGCGGGTCGAGGCGCGGGAACACCCGCACGCCGGGCACCTGCGAGACCGCGCCATAGAGCTGTGGGTAGACCTCGGTGGTCGAGCGTTGCCGCTCCTGCCAGTTCTTGTGCACCATGCCGCCGAAACCGCCCCAACTGGCGACCAGCGACCACATGAACTTCGTCTCGGGCAGTTCCTTGACCTTCGCGACCACCTGCTTCGACGCGGCGTCGACCGCTTCGAGCGTCGCGTCGGGCGACGCATCGAAGAACATGCTGATGTGGCTCTGGTCCTCGACCGGCGCCAGTTCGCGGCGCGAGCCGCTGTAGAGCGGCCATGCCGCGACGCCGACCGCGAGGGCCACCACCGCAATCGTCCAGCGGACTGCCAACGCCCCGTCGAGCACCCGCGAGTAGAGGCGGCGCACCAGTGCGAACCCGCGGTCGACCTGGCGCGTCAGCCAGGCTTCGCGGCCGTGCGCGCGCACCATGCGCGCGCTCATGATCGGCGACAGCGTCACCGCGACCAGGCCCGACACCAGCACCGCCGCCGCCAGCGTGACCGCGAACTCGAGGAACAGGGCGCCGGTCATGCCGCCCTGGAAGCCGATCGGCGTGTAGACCGCGGCCAGCGTGATCGTCATCGCCACGATCGGACCGAGCAGTTCCCGCGCCGCTTCGATCGCCGCCTGCCAGCGCGACTTGCCCATGCGCACGTGCCGCTCGACGTTCTCGACCACGACGATCGCGTCGTCGACGACGAGGCCGACCGACAGCACGATCGCGAGGATCGTCAGCAGGTTCAGCGAGAAACCGAACGCAGCCATCACGATCGCGGCGCCGATCAGCGACACCGGCATCGCCACCAGCGGCACCAGCGCGGTGCGCAGCGAGCCGAGGAACAGGAACACGACCAGGCCGACGATGCCGATCGTCTCCAGCAGCGTCTTGCTGATCTCGACCAGCGCGTCGCGCATGAACACCGTGCCGTCGTAGGCCAGGTGCATCGTGATGTCGGGCGGCAGCGTCGGTCGCAGCCGCTCCATCTCGGCGACCAGGTTGTCGCCGACGTCGATCTCGTTGGCGCCGACCAGCGGCCACACCCCCAGGTACACGCCCGGCTCGGCGTCGTACTTGGCCATCATGTCGGCCTCCTCGGCGCCGAGTTCGACGCGCGCGACATCGGCGACGCGCACCACCGCGCCGCCGCGGTCGGCGATGATCAGTTCTTCGAACTCGCGCACCGACCGCAGGTCGGTGTCGGCCAGCAGATTGACCTGGACCAGGTTGCCCTTGGTCTGGCCGACGGCCGCGAGGTAGTTGTTGCGCTGGATCGCCGCGTAGACGTCGCCGGGCGCCAGGTTGACGGCGGCGAGCCGATCCGGGTCGATCCAGATGCGCATCGCGATCGGCCGGCCGCCCTCCTGGTTGCTGACGCGCTGCACGCCAGGGATCGTCGCCAGCTGCGGCTGGGCGTTGCGGGTCAGCCAGTCGGTCAGCTCCGCGAGGCCACGTTCCTTCGAGGTGAAGCTCAGGTAGAACGTCGCGTACGGCCGGTCGGCGCGCTGCACGTCGACGACCGGCGGCTCGGCCTCCGCTGGCAGTTCGCTGCGCACCTGCTGCAGGCGCGCGGTGACCTCGGCGAGCGCTTTGGTGGTGTCGTGGCCGAGTTCGAGCCGGAGCGTGACCTTGCTGACCGCGGCCCGGCTCTCCGACTCGACGTGGTCGATGCCGCCAATGGCGGACACCGCGCGTTCGATCGGCGTGGTCAGGAAGCCGCGCACGGTCTCGGCCGAGGCGCCGGTGTAGACGGTGGTGATGATGACCGAGGCGCTGTCGACGCTCGGGTACTGCTGCACCGGCAGCGTGGTGATCGTGCGCCAGCCCACCAGGACCAGCAGCAGGTTGACGACGATCGCGAGGACCGGGTGACGGACGAAGGTGTCGGTGAAGGCGCGCATCGGGGACCTCACTGCGGCTTCGAGGGATCGACCGGCTGGCCGGCCACGGCCGGCGCGACCGCCACCAGGGCCCCCTCGTACAGCTTGAACGACCCGGTGGCCGCGACGCGTTCGCCGGCGCGCAGGCCACCGTGCACGATGACGT
>JBASWX010000158.1:0-13375 GCA_049276695.1 Planctomycetota bacterium | reverse complement strand
GAACGATCGCCTGCACGCGCGGCGCCTGCGCTGCGGCGAGCGCCGCCAGCAGCACCGTGGTCGCTGCCGCGCGCACGTTCATGCCAGGATCTCGTGCAGCACGCGGCCGTCGCGCACCAGGTCGATCGGGCGGTTGCCAGGCGCCAGCAGTTTCTGGGTCGGGTCGATGCCGAGCTGCGTGAACACCGTCGCCGCGAGGTCGGCGGGCCGCACCGGGTCGCGTTCGGGATCGGCGCCGTTGGCGCTGCTGCCGCCGAACACCTGGCCGCGCTTGACCCCGCCGCCGGCCACCAGCACCGAGAACACGCGCGGCCAGTGGTCGCGACCGCCATCGGCGTTGAGCCGCGGCGTGCGCCCGAACTCGGTCGTCAGCAGCACCAGCGTGCTGGCGAGCAGGCCCTGCGCGTCGAGGTCGGCGAGCAACGCCGCGACCGCGCGATCGACGTCGGCGATGTTGGGCGGCAGCGCGTTCTGCAGGTCGACATGGTGGTCGAAGCCGCCGCGGGTCACCGCGACGTAGCGCACGCCGGCGGCGACCAGGCGCCGCGCCAGCAGGCAGCCCATGCCGAGCGGCCGGCGGCCGTAGCGTTCCTTCAGCGCGTCGGGCTCGGCGGCCAGGTCGAACGCGGCGCGCGCCGCCTTCGACTCGATCATCGCGTACGCCTGCCGGTAGTACGCTTCGATCGCCCGCACCGCGTCGCCGTCGCCCAGCTGTGCGAAGCCGGCGTCGAGTTGCTGCTGCAGCGCACGGCGGCGTTCGCGCCGCGGGCCGTCGACGTCCTTCGCCGACTCCAGGTCGCGCACCGCGAAGTCGCGCGCCGCCGGATTGCCGCCGACCGCGAACGGCGCGTACTGGCTGCTCAGGTAGCCGGTGCCGAGATGGCGGATCGGCGTCGGGATCACCACGTACGCGGGCAGGTCGTTGCGGCCGCCGAGCTGCTGCGCAGTGACCGCACCGAGGCTCGGGTAGGCGATCGCGGGGCTCGGCTGGTAGCCGGTCAGCACGCTGTGCTGGCCGCGGTCGTGGTCGGCCTCGGTGTGCGTGAACGAGCGCACGACGGTCAGCTTGTCGGCGACCGCCGCGAGCTGCGGCACCAGTTCGCCGAACGGTTCGCCGATCGCCGAGCGCACGCTGCCGAACGGGCCGCGCACTTCGAGCGGCGCGTCGGGCTTCGGATCGAAGGTGTCGAGGTGGCTCAGGCCGCCGTCGAGGTGCACGTGGATCACCGCGTTCGCGGCGGCCGTCGCGGCCCGCTGCAGTCCCAGGCCCGGTGCGGCGAAGATCGCGCGCGGCAGCAGGCCGAAGGCGGCGCCGGAGCACAGGGTTTGGCGCAAGAACGCGCGGCGACTGGCGTCTGTCATGGCGGATCTGGGGACGAGCGCCCGGATCGTAGGCGTCGACGGCGGCCGCGACCACCCGGGGTACGGTCAACACGGTCAACGCCGACGATCGGGCCGGCAACCGCAACCACGCGCCGGATCGGCCACGGTGCGGAGTATCGTCGCCGCGAAGCAAGGACCCACATGCTGCGCCTTCCTCGATTCACCGCCTGGTTGTTGCCCGCCGCGTTCGCTGCACTCGGGGCAGCATCAGCCACCGCCCAGGATGCACTGCCGCGCAACAACGAGCGCCCGTTCTTCTGGCGCGTCGACGGCGAGGTGCCCAGCTACCTGTTCGGCACCTTCCACCTGCCGGACGAGCGCATCCTCGCCCTGAACCCCGAAGTCGAGCGCGCGCTCGCCGCCGCCGACGCGGTGTTCCTGGAGCTCGACTTCGGCGAGGTGAAGGTCCCGCCGCTGCTCGCGCAGATGCGCATGCCCGCGGGCAGGAGCTGGAGCGACATCATGCCTGCTGGCCTGCTGGAACGGGTCGAACGGCACATGGGCGCCACGACGAGTCGGGCGATGCAGCAGTTCCGGCCGTTCGTTGCCGCCGTGCCGCTGCTGCTCAAGAAGCACAAGCTGAACGGCGACCCTCTCGATGACGTGATCTACAAGGACGCCAAGAGCGCGGGCAAGCAGGTGGGCGGCCTCGAGACCGTGGCCGAGCAGGTGGCGGCATTCACCGCGCTGGAGCTGGCCGACGAAGTGAAGATCCTGCAGTGCACGCTCGATCAGCTCGAGGAGTACGAGGCGCGCGGGCTCGACCTCACCGAGGAGATGATCAAGGCATACTGCGCCGGCGACACGAAGCGGGTGGTCGACTTCTTCACGGCGATGAACGGGACTGGTGCGGCGTGGGCGCAGGCGAACCGCGCGTTGCTGACCGACCGGAACATCCGGATGGCCGAACGCATCGACCAGAAGCTGCAGGCCGAACGCAGCAAGCGGTTCGTGTTCGCCGTCGGTGCGGGCCACCTGATCGGCGACACCAACATCGTCGACCTGCTGCGGGCGCGGGGCTACACGGTGACGCGGATCCCGATGACCGCCGCCAACATCGACGAGGAGATCGAGCAGCTGCAGCGCGAGGTCGAGCAGCGGCAGGCTCGCATCCGGGCGCTGCAGGAAGCGCGGCCGAAGGCGAAGAAGGCCGGCTGAGCAGACCGTGCGGGGCTCGCGGCCCGACTGCTCAGCGCCTGGTGCGCGCAGCGCTGCGCAGGGTGTTCTTCAACAGCATCGCGATCGTCATCGGGCCGACGCCGCCGGGCACCGGCGTGATCGCGCCGGCGACCGCCTGCGCCTTGGCGAAGTCGACGTCGCCGACCAGCTTCTTGCCGCCGGGCTTGCCCGGCTCCTCGACCACGTTGGTGCCGACGTCGATCACCGTGGCACCAGGCTTCAGCCAATCCGCCTTCACGAAGTGCGCCTTGCCGATCGCGGCGACGACGATGTCGGCGCGGCGCACCATGCCCGGCAGGTCCTTGGTCCTGCTGTGGCAGATCGTCACCGTCGCGTTGCGGCCGACGAGCAGCAGCGCCACCGGCATGCCGACGATGTTGGAACGGCCGACCACGACCGCGTCGGCGCCGTCGATCTTCGTGCCCGAGCGGTCGAGCAGTTCGATGACCCCGGCCGGCGTGCACGGCACGAAGTCGGGCTCGCGCCCCTTCATCGCCAAGGCACCGATGTTGAGCGGGTGGAAGCCGTCGACGTCCTTGGCGATCGGCACCGCCTCGAGGATCGCCTTCTCGTCGATCTGCGGCGGCAGCGGCAGCTGCACCAGGATGCCGTGCACGCGCGGGTCGGCGCCGAGCTTCTGCACCAGGGCCAGCACCTCGGCCTGGGTGGCACTCGCCGGCAGTTCGTGGTGGAAGCTCTCGATGCCGACCTCGGCGCAGGCCTTGCGCTTCATCGAGACGTACTTGTGCGAGGCGCCGTTGTCGCCGACCAGCACGGTCGCGAGCCCTGGCACCACGCCGCGCGCGCGCAGATCCTGCGCGCCGCGGCGCACTTCGTCGTGGATGGTGGCGGCGATGGCCTTGCCGTCGATGAGTCTGGCGGTCATGGGCGCGCCAGCATGACCGGGCGCGCGCGCGAGGTCCATCGGCTACGACCGCGTTGGGGCTGGGATCGAGGTCAGGTCAGGAGTCCTGGTCGAGCAGCCGCGGGATGTCGCGGGCCCCGTGGACAAAGCGCACGACCTCGATGTCCCCGCGTCCTGCCCGGTAGAAGATCAGCCAGTTCTCGAAGCCGCGCACGACCCAGGAGCGCAACCCGCGCGCCCGCGGCGAGCGGAACTGACATACGCGACCGGCGCGCGGCCGCGCCTGGAGCAATGCGACGGCCCGTTCGACGGCGTCGAGGAGTCGGTCGGCGGCCGACGGCGAGTCCATCCCGATGTACAGGTAGGCCTGCGCAAGGTCCTCCTCGGCGAGGCGGTGCCACGTCACCCGTCCGAACATCCGCCGGTTTCTACTGCGCCTTCTTGCGTCTGCCGAGTTTCGCCTTGAGGGTGGCTCGCAGTTCCTGCCAATCTGCGTTCGTCATCTGGCGCGCGGGCGAGTCGAGTCCGGCCAGGACCATGCGCTCGAGGTCTTCCTGTTCCCGCGCCTTCTGGTCCGCGTGGATGAGTCGGCGAATGTACTCGCTGGGCGTGCTGCAACCCGAAGCCGCTGCCTGCTCCTTCACGTAGTCCTTCTGTGCGGCCGGGAGGGACACGGTCATGCTCGTCAGGTCCTGGACGTCCTTGCGGCTGGCCATGACCGGATCGTAGGTGACCACCAGAAACTGTCAATTCCTGGGTGGGCGGCAACTGCCGGCAAACCACGGGGAGCCGTTGGTTCCGACCTTGCCAGGCCTGTGCCCCACGCCGGTGAGGTTCTCGCCTGGCCGCTGCGCCGAAGGGCGCAGCGAGCCGGATCCAGACTTCGATCCGGGCCGCGGTGACTGCGCCGGCGCGGATCGCAAGCGGCACTCGTGGCCCTCGGTTCTGCGTCGCCACCGGACAAGTCCGTAGCGGTTCTGCGCCCATTGGCCCAGTTCGCCTGCCCTCGTCGGCCTGAAAGATGCCCGTCGTTGCGACCGTCATCCGATCGTCATCCAGCCGTGACGGGCTCACCGCTTCCGCGATCGCCGAGGTGCCCCATGTCAGCGACCCCGTTGTCCGCCGTCTCCCCTGACCGTTCCTGGCTCCGCTCCGCGTGCGCCGCCGCCGTGCTGGCCGTCCTGGCCTGGAGCGCCTGTGACAGCAAGGCGCGCGCGGCGCCAGCGCCGCAACCCGAGCCGGCGCGGCCGGCCAACCCGGCGCGCGACATCGATGCCTACGACCCGCTGCCGGGCATCGTGCTGGCGATCACTTCGATCACCGGTGGCTCGAATGCGGATGGCACCTTCGCGCCGGGCGACACGCTGGTCGTGCGCTACACCGCGCGCACCAACGCGGGCGCGCCGCTGAACGTCGGCGAACTCGACGGCGGGTCGATCCTGGTGTCGGGGCCGACGTTCAACTACCAGCGCGTGATCGCCGAGCAGACCGACCTGCGTTCGGCGTCGGTGTACGAGGGCGAAGGGGCGTGGCGGTACCAGTTCGCGGTGCCGCTGCCGTCGGTCTACCAGGCGCCGCTGAACGACACCGCTTCGTTCGCCGATGGCGAACTGACCGGCCAGGCGCTGCTCGCCGGCACCTACTCGGTCGGCCTCGAGCTGTGGGCCGCCTACCAGGATGCCAACGACGCCGAGTTCGTCGACGCCGGCAACGCGGTGGGCGACTGGCTGTTCGGTGGCGCCACGGTGCTGACGCCGCGCGCGGTCAGCCAGGCCGACAACTGCAACGTCTGCCACACCGGGCTGCGGGTGCACGACGGCCGCATGCGCGACGTGCGCATGTGCGTCCTGTGCCACACCGCCGGCGCCGAGGACAGCAACCTGCTCGCGGCGACGCCCGGCGTCACCATCGAGTTCCAGGTGATGATCCACCGGCTGCACAACGGCAGCCACCTGCCTTCGGTGCTCGGCATGTCGACCGACAGCAACGGCAACCGCGTCTACCCCGGCCAGGTCGGGGCGGTGGCGCCGAGGCCGGTGCAGTTCGCCCACGAGGACGGCGACGAGGTCAGCGACTACTCGGCGGCGAACTTCCCGGTGTGGCCGAACCTCACCGTCGCGATGCCGCGCGACCGCGGCTACTCGTCGCTGAGCGGCACCGATCCCGACGGCGCGGGCCCGCTGTTGAGCGCCCGTGCTTGCGAGGACACGTTCCGCACCGGTGCCGCGGCGTGCGCGAAGTGCCACGGCGACCCGGACGGCACCGGCCCGCTGGCAGCACCGGCGCAGGGTGGGCTCGCCTACTCGCAGCCGAACCGCCGCGCCTGCGGCGCCTGCCACGACGACGTCGACTGGAGCAAGCCCTACGGCGCGAACGGCCTGACGATGGAGGCGCAATCGAACGACAGCCGCTGCATCGAGTGCCACACCAACCAGGCGTCGAACCAGCCCGACGCCACGCTGAAACCGCTGTCGGTCCTGGAGGCGCACCTGCACCCGCTGGTCGATCCAGCGGTCGATCCGGGCGTCAACTCGACGATCACCGCGGTCGGCGGCGGCAGCGGCCCGGCCGGCAAGTTCCAGGTCGGCGATTCGCCGGCGATCACGTTCACGCTGAAGAACGACGCCGGCGACGACATCGGGCTGTCGACGATGGACTCGTGCAGCGCGTTCTTCTTCGGCCCGACCAACAAGCGCCAGCTGGTGGCGCCGTTCCCGTCGCCGAACGGCATGAGCCTCAACCCGTTCGACTTCGGCGGTCGGCTGCAGGCGAGCAGCACGAGCAACAAGGGCCAGATGACCAAGGTGTTCCAGAACGGAACGGCGGCGAACGAGATCCTGGTCGTGCAGTTCAGCTCGGCGACCGCGTTCAGCGTCGATCGTGTCAATCGCACGACCGGCGCGTCGCTCGGCGCGCTGGTCGCGTCGGCCCTGCCGGCGGGCGCTTCGACCAATCCGTCCGGCTCGTCGGTCAGCGCGTTCGAGCTGAACCCCGGCCTCGCCGCCGGCACGTTCCAGATCACGTTCACGTCGGCGACGCACTTCGACATCACCGGCGCCGTCGGTGGCTCGGGCGACATGCCCGCGGCGACGAGCGCGTCGACGCGGTTCACGTCGACCGACATCTCGTTCAACCTGAGCGTCGGCACCACGCCGTTCGCCGCCGGCAACACGATCCACGGCGTGCTGGTGCGCGGCGGCGCCGCGAACCCGGTGCTGTTCGCGATCATCGCCGGTCGCACCGCGTTCGCTTCCGGCGACCGCATCTACAGCGAGGTCGTGCCGGATGCGGCCACCTACACGGTGAACATCCCGATGGACATCGTGCTGGAGTTCCTCGCCGACACCGGTGGCGCGCCGGCGGGCGGCACCGCGTTGCCGGCGGCCGGCAACCTGCCGGTGTACTTCGGTCGCCAGCAGGTCTGGGAAGCGGCCACGACCGCGACGACGACGACGACGCTCGCCGGCGTGGCGCCGCTCGACCGTTCGGTCGCGGTCAACGCGGCGGCCGGGTTCCTCAACGGCGACACCGTCGTGATCGAACCAGCGGCTGGTGTCGGCACGCGCGAGTACGTGCAGATCGCACCGGCGGACAGCAACGGCGTGATCATCACATCGACCGAGCCGGGCAACGGCACGCTCGCGCGCATCTACTTCAAGACGCCGCTGCGTTACCTGCACAACGCCGGGGCGACGATCACCAAGGTCACGCTGACCTTCAAGCAGGAGGGCACGGCCTACTCGTTGAACCCCGCGACCGGCGTGATCACGTCGATCCCGGCGTTCACCGCCAACCGCGCGATCGTGATGTCGTACCGGACCGACGCCCGCTTCGGCTACAAGCGCCACAGCGCCGACGCGTTCCAGGGCAACTACGTGCCGCCCGCGAACGACTCGCCGGACATCGGTCAGGAACAGGGCGACTGGCACGGACTGCCGTACCTCGCCGGCACCTACACCGCCGACATCTGGCTCTACAAGAACATCGACTTCGGCAAGCAGGGCGAGGTGCAGACCTACCGCAGCACCTCGAACGCCGGCACCATCGACTTCCTCTACGGCAGCGCGACCGCGATCGAACCGCACGCGATCATCTCGGCGAGTGCTTCCTGCTACACGTGCCACAACGACGTGATCTTCCACGGCGGCGGCCGGCGCGGCGTCGACGCGTGCCTGACCTGCCACAGCATCAGTGGCAACGAGGACAAGCCGCGGTGGGACACGCCGAAGGTCGGTTCGTCGACCACCAACACCGCGCTCACGCCGGGCGTCGCTATCGAGTTCCGGCAGATGCTGCACAAGATCCACAAGGGCCGCGAGCTCGCCTACGCCGACACCTACACCGTCGTCGGCAACGGCGGCAATCCGGGCACCTTCGGCGAGATCGAGTTCCCGGCGATGCCGGGCGGCGTGCGCCAGTGCGTGCGCTGCCACGGCAACGACGCGTGGAAGGAGCCAGCACCCCGCGTGCACACGTCGGCGACGTTCCTGACCAGGACGTGGACGGTGGTCTGCGGCTCGTGCCACGACAACGACGCGGCGCAGGCGCACCTGGCGGCGAACACGTCAGCCTTCGGCGCCGAGTCGTGCTCGGTCTGCCACGGCCAGGGCCGCGAGTTCGCGGTCGAGAAGGTGCACCTGCCGCGCTGATCGCGGCAGGGGCGGAGCCCGGCTCTTCCATCCGGCAGGACCAACAACCCGTGGAGTGACCATGCTGCCCCGAAACCGATGGCGAGGATCGCGGTGCGGTGCGTTCGTCGGGTGCTCGGCGGCGCTCGCGTTCGCCGCCATGCCGGCGGTCGGCCTGGCGCAGGAACCAGCCGCGCAAGGCGCTGAACCTGCGGCGCAGGCCCCGGCATCGCGCGCATTCAAGACGCCGACGCCGTGGCTGCGCGGCCAGTCGCGCACGCGCTACTGGCAGCGCTCGACCGGCGACGACAGCGACAACGATCTGGCGGAGACGCTGACGATCGACTTCGGCCGGGCCGAGACCGAGCGCGTGACCGGCCACCTGATGGGGCGGCTGGCGTGGGACATCGACGGCCGCGACGATACCTTCGCCAGCATCAACGACTCGTACGGCGATCGCCTCGACGCGCTGCTCTACGACGCGTGGGCCGATGTGCACCGGGTGGATGGCTTCTCGCTGCTGCGCTTCGGCCGGCAGTCGGTGGTCGACACACCCGAGGTCGCCTGGTTCGACGGTGCGCACGCGACGTCGGCGGAGTTCGGCGCCCTGGCGCTGCAAATCGGCGCCTACGGCGGTGCGTCGACGCGCCTGTACGAGTCGTCACAGTCCGGCGACCTGACCGCCGGGGCGTACGCGCAGGTCCGGCCATGGAGCGACGGCCGCATCCGCGTCGACTGGATGCACCTCGAGGACGACCGGCGGCTCGGCACGAACGAGGACGACGTGCTCGGCGCGGGTGTCTGGCAGGGCTTCGGCCGCGAAGTCCAGACGTCGGCGAAGTACTCGAATGTCGGCGGCAAGGACCGCGACGCCGAGGCGCGGGTGAACTGGACCTCGGCCGCGCACGGCGCGCTGCTGCAGGTGTGGTACTACACGCTGCTGCTGGCGCAGGGCGACCTGGTGCTCGAGGCCGATCCGTTCTTCCAGGCGCTCAACGCGCTGTTCCCGTACGACCAGTGGTCGGCGCTGGCGGCGAAGGACCTCGGCAAGTCACTGCGCCTGCAGGCGGGCACCGACCTGCGCCGCGTGCGCGACCAGGGCGACATCGGCTTCTACAACCGCGACTACGACCGTTACCACGCGACCGCATCGGCATTCGACTTCGGCATCACCGGCCTGTCGCTGTCCGGCACGGCCGACCTGTGGGACGCCAGCGCGCAGACGGTGAAGAGCTGGGGCGCGGACGCCAGCTACGCGCTCGGCAAGACCACCGCGTCGCTCGGCACCTACTACTCGCTCTACAAGTTCGACCTGTTCAGCAACAGCGAACGCGACCACGTGCGCACGTACTTCGTGCGGCTGCGGCACGCGGCCAGCGATCGGCTGTCGCTGGATGGCGACTACGAACTCGAGGACGACGACTTCGACCAATACCACCGCTTCCGTCTGGGGGTCACATGGCGCTTCTGATCAAACCCGTTGCGCGACGGGCACGCCTGCCGTCGCTGCTGCTGCTCGGCGTCGCGGCGACCGGTTGTGCGTTGATGTCCGTGTTCGGCGGCGCGCCGCCGTACGGATTCAGCCACGCGCGGCACGCGCAGGAAGGGCTCGAGTGCGCGGACTGCCACAACGCGTGGAACACCGCCGACGACCCGGGCATGCCGGCCAAGGGTGGCTGCATGCTGTGCCACGAGGAACTCGACAAGCAGAAGCCGCCGGAGCGGCGCGTCGAGGTGCTGTACGACGGCGACGTCTACAAGGCGGCCCGCGTCAGCGAACTCGGTGACGAGGTGATCTTCTCGCACCGGCAGCACGCGACGAAGCCGATCGAATGCCAGACCTGCCACCAGGGCATCGCCACCAACGACGCGGTCGGCGTGAGCTTGGCGGTCGGCATGCGCGACTGCCAGACCTGCCACCGCGAGCAGAACGTCGCCAACGAGTGCGCGACCTGCCACCAGACGCAGCGCATCGACGTGGCGCCGTCGTCGCACGCGTTCCACTGGAAGAAGGTGCACGGCGCGACCGCGCGCATGCGCAGCGACGCGACCGTCAACGACTGCGCGATGTGCCATCAGGAATCGAGCTGCCGGCAGTGCCACGAGGCGGAGGCGCCGGACAACCACGGCGAGTACTTCCGCCGCCGCGGCCACGGCCTGCACGCGCGCATGGACCGGCAGAACTGCGCCGCGTGCCACCGCGCCGATTCGTGCGACGAGTGCCACCGCGACACCAGGCCGGTCAGCCACGTCGGCGCGTTCGGCGGCGCCCGCAGCAACCACTGCGTCGGCTGCCACCTGCCGCTGCAGACCAACGAGTGCGCGACGTGCCACAAGGGCACGCCGAGCCACGACCTGGCGCCACGGGTACCGCCCAGCCACGCGCCGGGCATGAACTGCCGGCAGTGCCACGGCATCGGGCAGCCGCTGCAGCACTTCGACAATGGTGCCGACTGCGCGATGTGCCATCGCTGACGGCGGTGGCGCGGCGGCTGCTGCGCATTCGGCCGGCGGCCACTGCCCCGTTCGGCGTAGTCATTCGGGTCGCAGCGCGCGGATTGTCCTGACCATGACCTGCGCGTTGGCGCACTTTCGCGGTCAGCGCGCCCTGGCGAGAGCCGGAGGAGGCAGCTTGCGATTGTTCGTCACGCTCGGGCTGGCAGCCGCGACCGCCGGCTGCGATCTGGCACCGCACGAGAGTTCGTGGCCGGGCGTGCCGTCGGCGCGTGCTGTCGTTCCGGGCGAGAAGATCGAAGTGCCGCCGCCGCCGTTCAGCGAGGGCGCGTTCCCGTGCACCGCGTGCCATGACCCGGAGATCCCGACCAACCGTACGCGGCGGCCGATGCAGGTCGCGCATCAGGAGATCGTGCTGCACCATGACGAGGAGAACCGCTGGTGCCTGGACTGCCACGCCGTCGCCGACCGCGACAAGCTGCAGCTGGCGAACGGCGAACTGATCGAGTTCACCGAGTCGTACCGGTTGTGCGGCCAGTGCCACGGCGACAAGTACCGCGACTGGCGCGCCGGCGTGCACGGCCGCCGTTCCGGCGAGTGGAACGGCCACAAGACCTACCTGCTGTGCGTGCACTGCCACTGGTCGCACGCGCCGGCCTTCCAGCCGATTGCGCCGCTGCCGCCGCCGGTGTCGCCGGCGAAGCTGGCGAAGGGAGGTGCGCGATGACCCGCACGCTGCCGGATCGCCGTGAGTTCCTGTGCTCGCTGGTGGGCTGCGCCGCCGCGGCCGCCGCCGGCGGCTGCTCCGACCTCACGCACACCAGCTGGTTCCGCACGCGCTTCCGCGAGATGACCGACGACGAGAAGAAGGACCTCGTCGAGGGTCTCGCCAAGGAACACAGCGAACGCTTCGGCAAGCCGGTGACGGTCGGCATGGAGCCGCCGCTGCCCGGCGTCGAGTTCGGCTACGCGCTCGACATCTCGCGCTGCATCGGCTGCCGCAAGTGCGTGTATGCCTGCGTCGACGAGAACAACCAGAGCCGCGATCCGCAGGTGCAGTGGATCCGCGTGCTCGAGATGGACAAGGAGAAGGGCGTCGACTTCGCGCACGCCAATGCCTACTACGACGCCGAGAAGGTGCCGCGCGACGGCCACTTCTACCTGCCGGTGCAGTGCCAGCAGTGCCAGGACGCGCCGTGCGTGAAGTCCTGCCCGGTCGGCGCCACCTGGCAGGAGCAGGACGGCATCGTCGTCATCGACTACGACTGGTGCATCGGCTGCCGCTGCTGCATGTCGGCGTGTCCCTACGGCGCGCGCCACTTCAACTATGCGGAGCCGGTGATCCCGGCCGAGCAGCTGAACCCGAAGACGCACTACCTCGGCAACCGGCCGCGACCGAAGGGCGTCGTCGAGAAGTGCACGTTCTGCATCCAGCGCGTGCGCAACGGCCGCTATCCGGCGTGCGTCGAGGTCTGCCCGGTCGGCGCGCGCAAGTTCGGCAACCTGCTCGATCCGGACTCCGAGGTCCGCTACGTGCTCGAGCACAAGCGCGTGTTCGTGCTGAAGGCCGAGCTCAACACGCGGCCACGGTTCTTCTACTTCTACGGGTTGTGAGGCGAACGTGGGCACCGTCCGTCACTTCGTCCAGTTCGCCGCCGGCAGTGCCCGCATCGTGGGGCGCGGCAACGCCCTCTACTGGACGTGGATGTCGGCGTTGCTGGCGCTGATCGCGATCGGCGGGATCTGCTACGCCGACCAGCTGCGGGTTGGCCTGATCACGACCAACATGCGCGACCAGGTGTCGTGGGCGTTCTACATCGGCAACTTCACGTTCCTGGTCGGGGTCGCCGCCGCGGCCGTGTTGCTGGTGATCCCGGCCTACGTCTACCACTGGAAGCCGATCAAGGAGGTCGTCATCCTCGGCGAGCTGCTCGCGATCGCGGCGATCGTGATGTGCGGGCTGTTCGTCACCGTCGACATCGGCCACCCCGAACGCTTCTGGCACCTGATCCCGGGGCTCGGGCTGCTCAACCTGCCGCACTCGCTGCTGGCGTGGGACGTGCTCGTGCTGAACGGCTACCTGGTGCTCAACCTGGTGATCGTGACCTACCTGCTGTTCTCGCTGTACCGCGGGCGGCAGCCGGCGCGCGCGGTGTTCCTGCCGCTGGTGCTGTTCTCGATCCCCGCCGCGATCGCGATCCACACCGTGACTGCGTTCCTCTACAACGGCCTGCCGGCGCGCCCCTTCTGGAACGCGTCGATCCTGGCGCCGCGCTTCATCGCGTCGGCGCTGTGTTCGGGGCCGGCGGTGCTGCTGATCCTGATGCAGCTGCTGCGCCGCTTCACCGCGTTCCACATCGACGACCGCGCGATCTGGAAGGTCGCCGAGCTGATGGCGTACGCGATGTTCGTCAACCTGTTCCTGCTCGGCGCCGAGGTGTTCAAGGAGCTGTACTCCAACACCGAGCACCTCGTGCACATGCGCTACATGTTCGTCGGCATCGACGGGCACACGGCGATCGTGCCGTGGATGTGGTTGTCGGTGGTCTGCTCGCTGGTCGCGTTCGTGCTGTTCCTGATCCCGTGCACGCGCCGGCATCCGGTGACGCTCAACGCCGGTTGCGTGATGATCTGGCTCGGCGTCTACCTCGAGAAGGGCATGGGGCTGGTGATCCCGGGCATGACCCCGGACACGCTCGGCGAGATCTACGAGTACTTCCCGTCCGACTCGGAGCTGTGGATCGCCGCCGGCATCTTCGCGGTCGGCTTCCTGCTGTTCACGCTGATGGTCAAGGTCGCGACGCCGATCATGCTCGGGCAGTTCCACGCCCCCGGCGTGCAGCCGGTGGCTCCGCACGCCGATCCC
>JBASWX010000157.1:0-33404 GCA_049276695.1 Planctomycetota bacterium | reverse complement strand
GCCCTGGTGTGCCGCCGCCAGGCTCTGCGCCCGCGGCGAACTCGCCGCGAAGCGCCGCAGCGACGCCGCCAGCGCCTGCCGTTCCTCGGCCGCCATCGGCGCCTGCAGCGTGTCGGCGATCAGGTCGACGGTGCCGGGGTCGGCCGCGGCCAGCATGCCGGCGCGCGCCTTCTTCGCCAGGTCGGGGTCGAGGCTCCACGCCGCCAACCGCAGCAGTTCGACCGGCGCCCGCTCCCCCTCGCCGATGCCCAGTTCGAGCATCGCCGCGCGCTGCTGCGCGTTCGCCGCCGCGAACAAGCGCTCGACCTCTTCGCGGTCCTCGCTGTCAGGACTCTGGATCTTCTCGCGCAGCGAACGGTCGCCCTTGACCACCGGCGGTGCCTGGATCGAGCGTTTGGCGATGCCGTCGCGCAGCGTGTCGAACACCGACTGCGTGTCCCACGTGTAGAACACGTCGTAGACCTCCTTGCCGTCGAGCTCGACCATGATGTGTCGCGGTGAGATGCGTTTGCCGTCGAGGAACTTCTCGTACACGATCGGCTCGATCGCCATGTGCTCGCCGCAGGTGACGCCGCCCAGGCGCGGGCACGGAATGCGGCGGCCCTGGTCGTCGTAGTCGCGCGGGTTGTGGCGGTAGACCGACGCCATCACGCACACGTACGGCTCCCACAGCTTCGCCAGCTCGGGGTCGCGGTAGCGCACGCCGGCGTAGTGTTCGCTCGCGATCTCGCCGTCCATGTTCACGCACACCAGGATCGGCTTCTTGGTCTGCTGCGACAGCCGCACCGCGTCGTCCCACGTGCGCTGCCAGCGGATCGCGACCGGCTTCGCCCAGTCGGCGGCGGTCGGCGCGTACCACATCTGCTCGGGCACCAGCCCCGGCGGGGCGGGCACGCCCTCCTGCGCGAACGCGGACGACAGGAACGGAACGACGGCGGACAGCGACAGCAGGCGGAGCATCGGCGAAGAGGATAGCCGTGCGGTCGCGGGGGCGGGTGTCCCGCCTTCGTCAGAGCCGCTGGCCGCGCAGCGTGTCGGCGGGCAGGCCGCGGTCGCGCACGATCCGGGCGGCCGTTCCGTCGACCAGCACCTCGGCTGGCGTCGGGTGGCCGAGGAAGCTGTGCGGACTGTACGACAGTCCATAGGCCCCGGCGTGCAGCACCGCGACCAGGTCGCCGGCTTGCAGCGGCCCGATCGGCAGGTCCTCGGCGAACTGGTCGGCGGGCGTGCACAGCGGACCGCCGAGCGTCACCGGCGTGCCGGCGCGCAGCGGCTCGGCCGCGGGCACCAGCAGCGGCGCGCGCTTCAGGATGGTGCCGAACCCGGTCGCGGCGGCATGGTGGTGGAGGCCGCCGTCGAGCACCGCGTGGGTGCGGCCGCCACTCTGCTTCACGTACAGCACGCGGGTCAGGTACAGGCCGGCCGGGGCGGCAAGGTAGCGGCCGAGTTCGACGAACCACGTCCGGCCGGCGCGGTCGTGTGCGCGCACCAGTTCCTGCAGGCCGGCCCCGGCGGCGGCGAGGTCGAACTCGGGATCGCCGGCGAACGCTGGCACGCCGAAGCCGCCGCCGAGGTCGATCTCGTCCAGCGTCACGCCGAGTTCGCGTTCCCAGGTGCGCACCGCCCCGCACAGCCGCGCGCAGTGCGCGACGAATGCCGCGGCGTCGAAGCACTGGGTGCCGGCGTAGGCGTGCACGCCGGCGAGGTGCAGCGACGGCGTCGCGGCGATGGTGCGCAGCACGGCGGGCACCTGCTCCGCGTCGATGCCGAAGCGGCTGCTGGTGCCGGCCATGCGCAGGCGCGAACCGGCGGCGGGCTCGGCGAAGTTCACGCGCACCGCGACGCGGGCGACGGTGCCGCGGTGGCGGGCGAGTCCGGCGAGTGCCTGCACTTCGCCGGCGGACTCGACGTGGAAACAACCGAGTCCGGCAGCCAGCGCGGCGTCGATCTCGGCGGTGGTCTTGCCCGGGCCGGCGAAGCGCAGGTCGGCCGGTGCGTGGCCCGCCGCGAGCGCCACGTGCAGCTCGCCGAGCGAGGCGACCTCGGCGCCGGTGCCCGCAGTGCGCAGCACGTGGGTGCCCGCCAGCGACGGGTTCGCCTTCACCGACCACAGCAGCCGAACGCGCGGACCGACCGCTGCCTGCACCGCGGCGACGCGCGTGCGCAGGATGCCGGCATCGAACACGTACAGCGGCGTGCCGAACCGTTCGGCCAATGCCATCGCCGAAAGCGCACCGATCGTCAGCTCCGCGCCGGTCCCCTCGAACGGCCGCAGCGCGTTGGCGAGGGTGGCATCGGGTGGTGGCGTCACTGCGGGGCATGCTACGCGGCGATGCGCGCAGCACGAGATGGGCGAAGTCGATGCCGTCGGCGAGGGCCCGCTTCCGTGCCGTGCGCAAGCGTGCCATGATCGGCCCGTTGCTCTCCCACTCTCGTCCATGACCGAGATCCTGACCCGGCAACGCGTCGCCGCGGGACCACGGTTCGCGTGGCTGTTGCCCGGCGTGTTCGCGGCGGCGACGTCGGCCGCCGCCGCGTTCCCGGGCCATGGCTGGCAGCTGTTCGGCATCGGCGGCCTCGCCGGCGTCTGGGCCTGCTTCCTGGTCGCCGGCGACGGCACCGCGCACTGGCTCGTGCCGACGCTGCTCGGCGGCATGCCGATCCTCTGGTACCTCGGCCGGCTGCTCGACCGGCTGCACAGCGAGCTGTGGGTGTGGTTGGCGGCGCTGGCCGTCGGCACCGTTGCCGCCGGCTACTCGCTGCTGCAGGCGTTCCCCGACCTCGAGGCGGCGGTCGAGTTCCACGGCTCGTTCCTCGCCTACTGCATCTGCGCCTTGCAGCTCGGCAGCTACGGCGCGACGCTGGTCGCGCTGGCGATCGGCGCCGGTCGCAGCGCCGTGCGTTGAGAATGGCCATCGCTCCCGAACAGCTCGAACGCATCGTCGCCGCGGCGCGTGAAGTGCGGCAGCGGGCCTACGCCCCGGCGTCGCACTTCCTGGTCGGTGCCGCGGTGCTGGCCAAGGACGGCCGCGTGTTCGCCGGCTGCAACGTCGAGAACGCGAGCCACGGCTTGACCGTGTGCGCCGAACGCAACGCGATCGGCGCCGCGGTCGCCGCCGGCGTGCGCGAAGTGGTGGCGGTCGCGGTGTGCACCGACCTCGACGAACCGGCGCGACCGTGCGGCGCCTGCCGGCAGGTGCTCGCCGAGTTCGGCAGGGACATGGCGGTGGTGCTGGTGGGGCGGAACGGTGCGCGCCGCGACCTGCGGTTGTCGGCGCTGCTGCCCGATCCGTTCACCTTCGACGACGTCGCGCGAGGGCGTAGCGGGCCAGCGAGTCCCTGATCGGGGATTGACCGCGCCGCGCGCGCGACCGACAGTGCCGGCGGCCACCGGCAACCAGGCCGCCGGTGCGCGAGGAGTTCCGCATGTCTCGCTCCTTTTCCGCGTTCGCGCTGGCGACTTCGCTGTGCGCCCAGGGCGGTCCGATCTACATCGTCGACGCCGCCGGCGGCCCGGGGACGAACTACGCCGACATCCAGGCAGCGCTGTTCGCGGTGCCCGATGGCAGCACGTTGCTCGTGCGGCCGGGTACGTACGCAAGCTTCATGATCGATGGCAAGGGCGTGACTATCCTTGGCGACCCTTCGTTCACCCTCGGCACTCCCGCGACCGCGTTGCCGTACTTCGTCGTGCAGAACACCCAGGCCCATCAGCGGGTGTTGGTTCGGGGCTTCGCCGGCTACATCAGCTTCCCTTGGCCGGTCGGTCCAATGGTGAATGTCACGAATGCGCTGGGTCCCGTGACCTTGGATGGCGCCAACTGGGCGTCCAATTGCCCTCTGACCATCACCGGCTCGCCCCAGGTCGCTGTCCGCAACTGGTCCATCGTCGGCCACCGAAGTGCAGCCCTCTTCACCTGCTGGATCTCGAACAGCGGTGTCGTCTTCGAACTGTGCGCGCTGACCGGGGTGTCAGCTTGGTTCAGTACGGCCTCGCCTCCGGGTCAGCCGGGTTTGACCGCCAACTCCAGCCACGTGCAACTCGTCCATACGTCCGTGCTCGGTGGACAAGGTAGTCAAGCTTGGCCTTTTCCTGCCTGGCCGGGTGGCCCAGCGATCAGCATGAACGCCAGCTCGCTTCGCGCGATCGGTTTGTCGAACCATGCGATCACTGGTGGCACGACACCCGGGACGGGACAGGTGCCGGCGATCACCGGCACTGGCGTCGCGCGCGTCGATCCAATGATCCCGTTGACCGCGGTGCCGACCGGCGTCGCGGTGACGCAGGTGACGATGCCGGCGCTGCTCGCCGACAGCGCGCCGCCCGGCGGCGTCGTGACCGCGCGGCGCTTCGGCGCGCCGAGTGTGCTGTGCGCGGTGGCACTCAGCCTGCGCGCGCCGAGCTTCACGCTGCCGTTTCTGCCCGACCCGATCTGGCTCGACCCGGCCGGATGGTTCGTCGCCGCCGCCGGCATCGCGCCATCCAGCGGTCCGTTCGCCGCGACGCTCGTCGTGCCGAACGTCCCGACGCTGCGCGGTTTTCAGTTCGTGTGGCAGGCCGCCGATCTCGATCCGACAGGCATTGTCGCCGTCAGCAACCCGAGTCCGAGCTTCGTGCGCTGACGCCGCGCGAATGACTCGTCGATGGCGTCGACAACCAGCGCCGGCGACGGCACGATCCCTGGGCCATGGCTGCTTCCCTGTCGCCGGTCGAGTTCCGGGTCGGCCCCGTCGACGCCGTGGCGCTCGAGACGCGCGCGGCCGACCTCGCGACCCGTTCGCTGAAGAAGGCGGCGAAGGTCCAGGGGCTGAAGCTCGCGATCGCGATGATGGACCTGACGACGCTGGAAGGCATGGACTCGCCGGGCAAGGTGCGCCAGCTGTGCCAGAAGGCGAGGCGGCCGCTGCCGAGCCGCGCCGACGTGCCGGCGTGCGCCGCGGTCTGCGTCTACCCTGACCTCGTGCCGATCGCGGTCGAAGCGCTGCGCGGCAGCGACGTGCAGGTCGCCGCCGTCGCCACCGGGTTCCCGTCGGGCCGCACCGACCGCGCCACCAAGCTGCGCGAGGTCGAGCTCGCCGTCGCCGCCGGGGCGAACGAGATCGACATGGTGATCGACCGCGGCGCGTTCCTCGCCGGCCGCTACGGCCAGGTCTACGACGAAGTCTGCGCCGTGAAGGACGCGTGCGGCGACGCTCACCTGAAGGTCATCCTCGAGACCGGCGAGCTGCGCACCTACGACAACATCCGCCGCGCCTGCCGCATCGCGCTGCTCGGCGGCGCCGACTTCGTGAAGACCAGCACCGGCAAGGTGACGCCGGCGAGCACCCTGCCGGTGGTGCTGCTGATGCTCGAGATGGTGCGCGACCACTTCCTCGAGACCGGCCGCATGGTCGGCGTGAAGGCGGCGGGCGGCATCCGGACCGCGAAGGACGCGCTGCGTTACCTGGTGCTGGTCGCCGAGACCTGCGGCGACCGCTGGTTGTCGAACAAGTGGTTCCGCTTCGGCGCCAGCTCGTTGCTCAACGACGTGCTGATGCAGCTCGAGAAGGAGCGCACCGGGCGCTACCAGCGACCGACCGACTTCAGCGCCGACTGATTGCCACCAACCCGCCATGGCCAAGACCCGACCCGACGATCCGACCGCCCCGCCCGCGAGCGACCGCGAACTGACGTTCGGCGGCGTCTGGCCCTACGCACCAGCGCCCGAGAGCACCGACCACTTCACGATCCAGAAGCGCCACGAACTGTTCGTCGGCGGCCAGTGGGTGAAGCCGGCGGGCGGCGAGTACTTCGCGACCATCGACCCGAGTACCGAGAACGTGCTCAGCGAGGTGGCGCTGGCCAGCGAGCGCGACGTCGACCGCGCGGTGAAGGCGGCGCGCAACGCATTCCCGGCGTGGCGCGCGCTCTCCGGCGAGGACCGGGCGCGCTACCTGTTCCGGATTGCGCGGATCCTGCTCGAGCGCGCGCGCGAGTTCGCGTGCCTCGAGACGCTCGACAACGGCAAGCCGATCAAGGAGACGCGCGACGTCGACGTGCCGCTGGCGGCGCAGCACTTCTTCTACCACGCCGGTTGGGCCGACAAGCTCGACCTGCTGTTCCCGGGCCAGGACCCGCAGCCGCTCGGCGTCGTGGGGCAGGTGATCCCGTGGAACTTCCCGCTGCTGATGGCCGCGTGGAAGGTGGCACCCGCGCTCGCGGCGGGCAACACGGTGGTGCTGAAGCCGGCGGAGACCTCGCCGCTGACGGCGCTGCGGCTGTGCGAAGTGTTCCAGCAGGCCGGCCTGCCGCCCGGCGTCGTCAACGTACTGACCGGCGATGGCTCGACGGGTGCGACGTTGGTGCGGCACCCGGGGCTCGCGAAGGTCGCGTTCACCGGCAGCACCGAAGTTGGCAAGGAGATCCAGAAGGCGGTCGCGGGGCGCGCGGTCGAGCTGACGCTCGAGCTCGGCGGCAAGGCTGCGCACCTGGTGTTCGAGGACGCCGCACTCGATCAGGCGGTCGAAGGCGTCGTGCGCGGCATCTTCTTCAACCAGGGCCACGTCTGCTGCGCCGGCTCGCGCCTCTTGGTGCAGGAGAGCGTGCACGACCTGTTCGCCGACAAGCTGCGCCGCCGCATGGAACGTATCCGCGTCGGCAACCCGATGGACAAGAACACCGACATGGGCGCGATCCACAGTCGCACGCAGTTGGGCCGGATCCAGGAACTGGTCGGCGACGGCGTGCAGAGCGGTTGCGAGCTGTTCCAGCCGGCGTGCGAGCTGCCGAAGAAGGGCTACTGGTTCCCGCCGTCGATGTTCACCGGCGTGTCGCTCAGTCATCGCATCGCGCGCGAGGAGATCTTCGGGCCGGTGCTCAGCGTGTTGACGTTCCGCACGCCGGAGGAAGCGGTCGAGAAGGCGAACAACACCAGCTACGGGTTGTCGGCCGGCATCTGGACCGACAAGGGCGCGCGCATCCTGTGGCTCGCGGAGCGCATGAAGGCCGGAGTCGTCTGGAACAACACCTTCAACCGCTTCGACGCGGCGAGCCCGTTCGGCGGCTTCAAGGAATCGGGCTTCGGGCGCGAGGGCGGGCGGCAGGGCATGCGCGCCTACGTGCGGCTCGCGGGTGGGCTGCTCCCGGGGTGACGGCGCGGCGGTCCGGTCGGATCAGGCTTCGGCGAACAGCTCGGCGACGGATTCCGCGTCGAGAATGCGGTCGAGCCAGATGTCGAGTTCGGCGGGGGTAGCGGCGCGCACGCGGCGGATCGTTTCGTCCGACGGCGCGCCGAACCGCTTCGCCATCTGGCGCAGCAGCGTCTCGGCGCGGCTACGTTGGATCAGGTTCTGAACCGTGGTCATGATCGTCTCCTCGGATCGTTGCAGGATGCGCTGGAAGGCTGTGTGCAGATTGACGGGCTCGACGCCGGTGGTCACCAGAGCATACTCGCCGATTGCCGCTACTGCCGCGGGACCGCTCGGCGGGCCCTCGTCGGCGTCCACGGCCCGAAGGAGATCCTGCCAACGGTCGAAGGCAGCGAGGGCCTCGCTCGACGAGGCATCGGGCAGGAACCGCAGGCACAGCAGGGTGAGTTGCGCGAGGGCGGTGAGGCCCGGTCGGCGCAGGTGCTGCTCGGTGCAACGCGTGAGGTCGTCGATGAAGAACGTCAGGCGCGGCTGGACCGCCGCGAGTGCCTTCGCGGCCCCCGGGTCGAGTTCAGCGAGGTGTGGGTGCGAAGGCGGGGTGCCGGGCCACGGCTCTTCGGCGTGGCTCAACAGGATGGGGATCACCAGCGGCGGCGGGCCGTTCGTCGGGCCCATGGTCTCGCCGACGTGCACGCAGTAGCCGAGGAGCTGCGCCTGGAGTTCAGGAGCCGGCCCGCTCTTGTGTTCAGGCACGAAGGCGATCGTGTGGCCGCTCGCCGCCAGTTCGGCGAGCAGCAGGATGTCGGTCACTGCGAACCGCAGGGCGCGACCGTGCACCTTCTCGGGTGCCGCCCGCAGGCTCGTCCAGTCGATCGCCGCCGCGAGGGCCGCCGGGAGTACGGACCGCACCCAACCCGCCGCGTGCCGGACTTGGTGGAAGGTGAAGTGGAACAAGGTGTCGTGCGGTTGCGGAGTCCCCATCACCACCGTGGAATCCCGAGGCCAACTTCGAGCCCGGATTGCAGGACTGGGACGAATGGCGGCGACGAGCGGGGCGGTAGCGTTGGCGCGACCGCTGCCTGGTCACTGCCGTTCGTCGTCGAGGATCCCCAGCATGCACAAGAACACGGAGCGTGAGCGTCGCGGGTGGCAGCAAGCCAGGGACCGGCGGCGCAGCCGCCGGGTCTACGTGCCACTGGTGGTGCTGGTGGGCAGCAGCCTGCTGCTGTTGGTGGGCTGGCTCCTGGTGCGCCGGCAATACGAGAAGGAGGCCCTGGCGTCGGCCGAGGCGGCGGTGCCGACGTCGCCCGTCGGCAGCTACGACTGGGATCGCGCGCGGTGGTTGGCCGGCAACGGGGCGAAGCCGGGTGTGGCGTCGCCGTTCGGCGACCAGACCGGCGCGTTGGAACTCGCGACCGGCGGTTCGGCTCGACTGGGGGAACGTTCGGCATCCGGCGCGATCGAGCGCCCGGAAGCCGGTTCGTGGCAGCTGAGTCCGGATGGCATCCAGGTGGAGGTCGGGCAACGCAGACTCACCGGCGGGCAGCTCACCGAAGCAGGCCTCGAGTTCCGGGTCACCGCGTTCGGGCCCCTGGTGTTCGTGCGCCGGCCCGCGGCCAGGAACTGACTTCCGACCGCGGCCTCGCCGTCTCGGCCGGTTCGTGCCGGCGGTGGGCGCGCCGCAGCGGCCAGCAGCGATCCACCGCCTCCCGCGGCGCACGCGACGCGGCTGCGTTCGCGGCTTGCGCTCGTGCCGCCGGTCCGGCACCCTGCCGCCATGCCCGTCCCGGTGCCCAAGACCTACAAGCTCTACGTCGGCGGCAAGTTCCCGCGCAGCGAGTCGGGGCGCGCGTTCCAGCCGGCCGGCAATCCCGCGGTCAACGTCGCGCGCGCCAGCCGCAAGGACCTGCGCGACGCCGTCGCCGCGGCACGCGCCGGGCTCGCGGCGTGGAGCGGAAGCACGGCGTACCTGCGCGGCCAGATCCTGTACCGGATCGCCGAGATGCTGGAGTCGCGGCGCGATGCGCTGCGGGAGGAACTGGTGCGCGGCGGTGCGTCGAAGGCGGCGGCGGCGAAGGAACTCGATCTCGCGCTGTCGCTGACGACGTGGTACGCGGGGCTGTGCGACAAGGTGCAGAGCCTGCTCGGCAGCCAGAACGCGGTGCAGGGTCCGTTCTTCAACTTCACCACGGTCGAACCGACCGGCGTCATCGGCGTGCTGGCGCCAGAAGGGCCGGTGCTGGTGGGCACGCTCGCGCTCATCCTGCCGCTGCTCGCCGGCGGCAATGCGGTGGTGGGGCTGGTCAGCGAACGGGCGCCGTTCGCGGCGCTGGCGTTCGGCGAAGTGTGCGCGTCGAGCGACGTGCCGGCCGGGGCGATCAACCTGCTGAGCGGGCTGCGCAGCGAACTCGCGGGCCAGTTCGCGGCGCACCGCGACCTCGACGGCCTGCTGGTCGCGGGCAAGCCGGATGCAGCGCTGACCGCGGCGGCGGCCGACAACGTCAAGCGCGTGCGCTACTGCGAACTGCCGGCCGCGGACTGGAGCAAGGCCGCGCGGCTGCGTTCGCTGGCGATGGTGGAGCCGTTCGTCGAAGCGAAGACCCTCTGGCACCCGGTCGCGCCGTAGGGCAAGCTGGGTGGGTGGATTCACGCCATGGTGGGTGAACCCGGCGTTCCATTGCCACGTCGAAGGGGAACATGCAGCACCACCCAGCCCGGCTGATCGCGAAGAAGCGCGACGGCGGCGAACTGTCGCGCGCCGAGATCCGCGACCTCGTGTCGGGAGTGGTGGATGGCTCGCTCGGCGACGCGCAACTCGGCGCGTTGCTGATGGCGGTGTGCTGCAACGGCATGACCGCTGCCGAGACCGCGGAGCTGACGCTGGCGATGCGCGACTCGGGACAGGTGCTCGACCACCGTCACGTCGCGCGGCCGAAGATCGACAAGCACTCGACCGGCGGCGTCGGCGACAAGGTGTCGCTGCTGCTGGCGCCCCTGGTCGCGGCGGCGGGCGTCGCGGTGCCGATGGTCAGCGGCCGCGGGCTCGGCCACACCGGCGGCACGATCGACAAGCTGGCGGCGATCCCCGGCTACCGCACCGACCTGCCTGTCGCGCGCTTCCAGGCGGTGCTCGAACAGTGCGGCTACGCGATGGCGGCACCGAGCGGCGAGATCGCGCCGGCCGACCGCCGCATGTATGCGACCCGCGACATCAGCGGCACCGTCGAGAGCATCCCGCTGATCACCAGTTCGATCCTCGCCAAGAAGCTGGCCGAAGGCATCGACGGCCTGGTGATGGACGTCAAGTGCGGGCGCGCTGCGTTCATGGTGCAGGAACACGACGCAGTGGCGTTGATGGAGAGCCTGTGCGCGGTCGGCCGGGCGGCCGGTATCAAGATGGCGGCGCTGCTGACCGACATGGACCATCCACTCGGCGACGCGCTCGGCAACGCGCTCGAGGTCGCCGAGGTGCTGGCTGCGCTCGAAGGCCAGTGTCCCGACGACCTGCGCGAGGTCACGCTGGCGCTCGGCACCGAGATGCTGCTGCTGGCGGGCGGTGCTGGTGACGCGGAGCAGGCGCGGGCGACGATCGAACGGCTGTGGGCCGACGGGGTCGCGCGGCAGGTGTTCCGCCACAACCTCGAACTGCAAGGCGGCGACGTGCGCGTGCTCGACGACCCGGGCCGGCTGGGGCGGGCGCCGGTGGTGGTGCCGGTGGAGGCGCGCGCTTCCGGCTTTGTCGCCGACGTCGATCCGTTGGCGCTCGGCCAGGTCGTCGTCGACCTCGGCGGCGGGCGCCGGCAGCCGAGCGATGCGATCGATCCGCACGTCGGCATCGTGTGCAAACGCCGGCTCGGCGATCCGGTGCAGACGGGCGACGCACTGGCGTTCGTGCACGCGCGCACGGTCGCCGCAGCGGCGGCGGCGAGTGAACGGGTCGCGGCGGCGATGCCGGTCGGCGACGTCAGGCGGCGGCGCGGGCTGCTGGTGAAACGCCGCATGGCGTAGACCTGCCGGGGTACCGGTCGGCGGGGCGTTACTCGGAACGCCCGTGCGGCTATCGTCCCGCGCATGGCCGAGTGCGCGCGACCGGTGTCCACGTTCCTGGCGGTTGGTCGACGGCTTCTGGGTTGCGCGTTGGCGCTGGCCGCGGCGGTGCCGGCCCAGGTGACGCCGTTCGGCAGTGCGTTCAAGGTGAACGCCGCGAGTTGCCCGCTGGTCGTCGACCCGAAGCTGACCAACTCCCGCGTCGAACTCGGCGTCGATCTGCGCCCCGCGGACGGCCAGTTCGCCGACGTCACGATGACGTTGCTGCAGCACGGCAGCCCGCTCGGCGTGATCTGGAACGGCCGCGTGCCGTGCACCGGGACGATGGTGTTGCGGTCGTGGGACGGCCGGCTCGCGATCGCGCCGTCGACCGTGCGCCGCTTCGTCGACCCCGGTGACTACGAGGTGCGGTTCGACGCGGTGCGCGGTGCGGCCACGGTGTCGACGCGGCGGCCCCTGCACGTGGTGCGCCTTGGCATCACCGAGATCGCGGCCCTGCCAGCTGGCCCGAACAGCGAGTGGCCGATGGTGTACTTCAAGCGCGGCACGCTGGCGGGCACGCAGTTCTGGGCGACCCCCGCGATCCACGAGTACTACAACGTCGCCGACACCGGCGAGGTCAGCGAACTCGACCGCAACGACGGCAGCGCGCGGACAGCACCGGCCGTGCACGCCGGCACCGCGTCGCCGGCGATGGAGGGCACCAACTACGAGGACGACTCGTACAACTACCCGCTGTGTTACCTCGGCGGCGTGGCCCCGCGCTTCGCAGTGCGGTTCGGGGCGACGATGACCGGGCGCTCCGGGCAGGCGCTGGGCGTCAAGTACCCGATCCCCGGCGTGCTGATCCGGTGCCGGCTGAACAGTTCGCTCGGACCGTGGACTTCGTTCCACCAGGCGATCGCGCCGGGCTTGCCGGAGGTGTTCTACGGACCCACGTTGCCACCGGGGTTCACGCGCCTGGACGCGACGATGGTGTGGACCTTCGAAGCGTCCGGCGACGGCAGCCTCACGTGGCAGCCGATCCTCGGCTCGGTGACGACGCGGCATCGCTTCTGCGTGGTGCCCGGGATCCCGCGGTTCGGCGGCGTGGGGCCCGTGCAGTACTCCGGCCCCTGGGTCGAGGTCGCCGACTACGCCTGGCAGTGGAAATCGGCGCTGTCGATCGACACGACCAGCGGCGCCGGCCTTGCCGAGGCGATCGTGAAGGGCTTCGGCGGCCAGGTCGGGCCGATCACGACCGCGATCGAAGGCGTGCGCTACGACACTTCGATCCTGGGCGGCGACGGCGGTGCGTCGCACTACTACTACAGCCACGAGGTGCAGCTCTCGCGCCTGCTCGACAACCACGTCAACGGCGTGTTCGTGAACTGCTCCGACTGCGCGTCGGCGTCGTCGGCGATGATGGGCATGCTGGGCCTGCAGGGCGTGCAGATGCAGCGGCTGGGCAGCATGACGCTGCGCGCGATCCGCGGCATCGGCGCGCCGAGCTATACGCTGGCCTTGTGGGGGCCCGGCTACAGCCACGGCTTCAGCTACCACCACATCGTGACGCGCAGCGCGGGCACCACCGTCTGTGACCCCTGCCTGTGGGTCGACGAGGACGGCAATCCGAACGCGCTGCCGGGTACACCCGGCTTCAACAGCGACCGGCCGTGGAGCGGGTCGCCGACCAGCTACCAGTCGCTGGTCGCCACTGGCGCGATCAGCTTCGTGCTCGAACCCCTGACCACCCTGCAATAGGCGCCCCATGCTGCGTTCAATCCTGGTCGTCTCGCTCGGCAGCGTGCTGTTGGCGCAGGCTCGCGAACCGGGCCTCGCCGCGTCGCAGCAGGCAGTGCTGGAACGCACGGCGGCGCGCTACGACAGCGCGTCGTGGGCGCGCGGTGCGCGGCGCGCGGGACTGCTGCTCGGTGCACTCGAACTGCGTGGTTACACCGGCGGCGAGATCGAGCGGCTTGGCAAGGGCCCGGTGCAGCGCACCTTCGCCGATGGTTCCGGCGAAGCGCGCCTGCGCATCGAGGTGCACGTCGCCGAGCGGCCGGAGGACGCGCAGCGCCAGCTGCTCGGCTGGCTCGCGCACATCAGTTCGCCGGGCCTGGTGCCCCCGGCGGCGGGCGCCGGCATCCCGGTCGGCGACGTCGGCTTCGTCGGCTGGTCGAAGCCGGCGGAACGGCGCATCGCGTGGCTCGCGTTCGTGCGCGACAATCTCGCGGTGCGCGTGCACTGCCTCGATCCGGGTGCGAACCCGCACCCGGACCTCGCGGCGGTGGCGCAGGCGGTCGATGCCGCGATCGTGCGCGAGCCGGTGCTCGCGAAGGATGCGCCGCTGCCGCGGCCGGTGATCGCGCGCCTGCAACCCGCGGCGGCGTCCTGCAAGGCCGGCCAGCAGCTCGCGCTGCAGGTCGAGGTCGTGGATCCGGCTGGCGCGCCGACGCTGAAGTTCGAGTTCGACGGTCCGGGCCAGGGCTACGTCGAGCAGGACGGCCCCGGCCGCTGGCGGCTCTGCACGACCGGCGCGGGCAAGCTCACGGTGCGCCTCGAAGTCACCGGCGCGCGCGGTGTGTCGGTCACGGCGACCACGCAGATCGACGTCGGACCGCGGTGAGCGGCGCCGGCGCGGCTCAGCGGCCGCGCTTGCCGCTCTTCGCCGCCGCCTTCGCCGCCCTGCGGGCCGGCTTCCTGGAGACGGGCTTCTTCGCGACCTTCGCGGGCTTCTTGACGGGCTTCCTGGCCAGCGGCTTCTTCGCGGTGGGCTTCGCCTTGGCAGTCGGCTTTGTCCCTTTCTTCGCTGCCCGGCCGAACGGCCGCGCGAGCACCGCCGTCTCCTGGCTGGCCTTGGCTGCCACCGCCGCCTTGCCGCTGCCGAGCAGCTTGCGCAGCACGGTCTGCAGGATGCCGCCGTTGCGGTAGTAGTCGACCTCGACCGGGGTGTCGATGCGGCAGCGGGCCGGGAACGTCTTCGCCTTGCCGGTCGTCGGGTCGGTCGCGGTGACGGTCAGCGTCTGCCGCGGCTGCACCCGGTCGTCGATCGCGACGTCGAAGACTTCGTGCCCGGTGAGTCCGAGCGTCTCGCGCGTCTGCCCCGCTTCGTACTCGAGCGGCAAGACGCCCATGCCGACCAGGTTGCTGCGGTGGATGCGTTCGTAGCTCTCGGCGAGCACGAACCGCACGCCGAGCAGGAACGTGCCCTTCGCTGCCCAGTCGCGCGAGCTGCCGGTGCCGTACTCCTTGCCGGCGAGCACGCACAGCGGCGTGCCCTGCTGCTGGTACTTCATCGCCGCGTCCCAGATCGCCATCACCTCGCCGCCAGGCAGGTGTTTCGTCAGGCCGCCTTCCTGCTCGACCAGGAAGTTGCGCAGCCGGATGTTGGCGAAGGTGCCGCGCGTCATCACCCGGTCGTTGCCGCGGCGCGCGCCGTACTGGTTGAAGTCGGCCGGTTGCACGCCGTTCTCGATCAGGAAGCGGCCGGCAGGGCTGTCCTTCTTGATGTTGCCGGCCGGCGAGATGTGGTCGGTGGTCACCGAGTCGCCGAGCACCGCGAGGGCTCGCGCGCCGCGGATCGCGCCGATCGTGCCGGCGGTGCGGCCCATGGTCGTGAAGAACGGCGGCTCCTGGATGTAGGTGCTCTTGCTCACGAAGCGGAACAGGTCGCTCTTCTTCGCGGTGATCTTGCGCCACGGCGGCGGACCCTGGTCGACCACGCCGTACTGCTGCAGGAACGCCTTCGGCGACATGCTGCCGGCGATCGCGTCGGCGATCTCCTGCTGGCTCGGCCAGATCTCGCGCAGGAACACCGGCTGGCCGTCGCTGCCCTGCCCGATCGGCTGGGTGTCGAAGTCGATGTCGACGGTGCCGGCGAGCGCGTAGGCGACGACCAGCGGCGGCGACGCCAGGTAGTTGGCCTTCACGTCGGGGTTGACGCGGCCTTCGAAGTTGCGGTTGCCGGACAGCACCGCGGCGGCGACCAGGTTGCCGTCCTTGATCGCGGCCGACACCGGCGCCGGCAGCGGGCCGCTGTTGCCGATGCAGGTGGTGCAGCCGTAGCCGACGACGTGGAAGCCGAGCTGCTGCAGTGCTGGCATCACGCCGGCCTTCTGCAGGTAGTCGGTGACGACGCGCGAACCGGGCGCCAGCGAGGTCTTGACCCACGGCTTGCGCAGCAGCCCGCGCGCTGCCGCCTTCTTCGCCAACAGGCCCGCCGCCAGCATCACCGACGGGTTGCTGGTGTTGGTGCACGACGTGATCGCGGCGATCACCACGGCGCCGTGCCCGATCGTCGCTGCGATCGGTTCGGCGACCGCCGCAGTGGCCGCGGTCGATGCAAGGGGCAGGCCGAAGCCGCGGTCCTTGACGTCCTTGGTCAGCGCCGCCTGGAACTCGCGTTTCATCGCGGTCAGCGACACGCGGTCCTGCGGGCGCTTCGGCCCGGCGAGGCTCGGCACCACGGTCGCGAGGTCGAGGCGCAGCGTCGAGGTGTACTCCGGCACTGGCGCGTCCGGCGTCCAGAACAGCTGCTGCGCCTTGCAGTACGCCTCGACCAACGCGACCTGTTCCTTGCTGCGGCCACTGCGTTCGAGGAACCGGCAGGTTTCGGCGTCGACCGGGAAGTAGCCCATCGTCGCGCCGTACTCGGGGGCCATGTTCGCCAGCGTCGCGCGGTCGGCGAGCGCCATTGCCGCGACGCCGGCGCCGAAGAACTCGACGAACTTGTTCACGACGCCGTGCCTGCGCAGCAATTGGGTCGCGGTCAGCACGAGATCGGTCGCGGTGACGCCGGGCGCCAGCTTGCCGGTCAGTTCCATGCCGACCACTTCGGGCAGCAGCATGTAGGTCGGTTGCCCCAGCATCACTGCCTCGGCCTCGATGCCGCCGACACCCCAGCCGAGCACGCCGAGGCCGTTGATCATCGTCGTGTGCGAGTCGGTGCCGACCACGGTGTCGGGGTAGGCGACCGTGTCCTTGCCGTCCCTCCTGGTCAGCACGCCGCTCGCCAGGTACTCGAGGTTGACCTGGTGCACGATGCCCATGCCCGGCGGCACCACGCGGAAGTTGGCGAGCGACTGCTGGCCCCACTTCAGGAACTCGTAGCGCTCGCGGTTGCGTTCGAACTCGATGCGCAGGTTCTCCTGCTCGGCGCGCGGGCTGGCGAAGCTGTCGACCTGCACGCTGTGGTCGATCACCAGGTCGCACGGCACCAGCGGGTTGATCTGCTTGGGGTCGCCGCCCAGGCGCTTCATCGCCGCGCGCATCGCCGCCAGGTCGACCACGCACGGCACGCCGGTGAAGTCCTGCAGCACGACGCGGCCGGGCAGGAACGGGATCTCGACGTTGCCGGCGGTGGCGGGGCCCCACGCTGCGATGTTCTGCACGTCCTTGGTCGCGACCACGTAGTCGTCGTGGTTGCGCAGCGCCTGTTCGAGCAGGATGCGGATCGACCACGGCAGCCGGTCGAGCCGGCCGAGGCCGGCCCGTTCGAGCGCGGGCAGGCTGAAGTAGGTGAACGTCTGTTTGCCGACGCGCAGCGTGGAGCGGGACGAGAACGGATTCCGGACGGCCATGGTGGTGGGGCCTCGAGCGGCTGACCGGCCGCACCCGAGGGGCGAGCGTTCTATCCGTTCCACCGGCGCCGGGCGAGCGCGCCGGCAGCGCCGTTCGCGGCGGCCGTAGCCGTGCGCCGCCGGCAGCGTCAGCGCCGCCGCACCGACAGGTTGATGCTGGCGGTCGTCAGGTCCGCTTCGCACATGCTGGCGAAGGGCGGGGCCAAGGCCCGCCGGACCTCCGGCGGCAGCGCGACGGTCCGGAACACGCGCTGCTGCACGATCTCGAAGCCGCTGGCGGCGAACAACGCGGCCCACTCGGACGCGCGCAGCCGGTTGCTGCCGTGCGCCATTCCCGGCCCCGGTTCGGTCAGGAACTGCAGCGGGTGACCGCCGCCCGCGTAGGCGCGATGGTCGGAGAGATCGATCACGTGGCAGCCCTGGCCGCCCGGCTTGGTGATGCGGGCGAACTCGCGGACGACCGCCGCCGGATCGGCGGGGTGTTCGAGGAACGCGATGCTGAAGACCAGGTCAGCGGTCGCATCCGGGAGCGAGATCGCGGTGGCGCCTTCGCGCAGGTAGGCGAGGCGGCTGCCGTCGACACCGGCGGGGTCACCGGCGCGCAGCCTGGCCAGGTCGAACGAAGCGAGGTTGCGCAGGACCTCGTGCGGATCGATGGCCATCTCGCCGACCAGGCGCTTGGGGTCGAGCAGCATCGCCGCGGCGAGGTCGGCCAGGGCCTGCGCGGCCATGGACTGGTCGCGGATCTCCTCGAGGTCGATCGCGAAGCCGCGCGCGGCGCCGAGCGCGAGGAACAGGAACGAGAACCCCCACGGGTTGATGCCTCCGCAACCGGCATCGACGATCGTGGCGCCGCGGATCGGGGGGCGCGGCTGCAGCGCCAGGTACTGCAGGAACAGGTCGTGGTAGCGCTGCAGCGAGAAGCGGTTGTGGTGGAGGTCGTTCTGCTTCTCGATCGCCCGCACGAGCCAGGCGCCGAGCATCGCCATGTCGTCGTCGCTGGTCCAGACGCCGCCGTCGCGCATCCGGGCGACGAGTTCGCGCACCAGTTGCCGCGACGACACCGATGCCAGTTCGGCGTGCCGCACCGCGGTCGAGGAACTCAGGGCCCCGGCGGGGGGAGGGGGATGGTGACGCGCGTCAGTCATGTCGGGGAGGCGGCATTCCACCATCCCCGCCGGCTGCGTGCATCCTGATCCCGGCCCGCTGCGTGTAGCGCGGCCTGGCCCAGCGGCGGGCGCCCGGCCCGGATCAGCGGCGGCGACGCCCGGCGCCGGTGCCTTCCGGCAGCGGCTCGGGCAGGTCGGGGCCCATCACGACGCGCAGGCCAGGAATGCCGTCGCGCAGGCGCACGGCGGCTTCGGCGCTGACCTCGGTCTGCCAGACGAACAGCTGCTCGAGGTGCTTGCACGCTGCCAGCGCCGCGGCGCCGTAGTCGCCGGCCTTGGTGCCGAACAGGTTCAGCAGCCGCAGCTCACGGCACGCGCCGAGCGCCGCGACGCCGTGGTTGCCGACTGCGGTCTGCCGCAGGTCGAGCGTGACGAGCCGAGCCATGGTCGCAATCAGCTTGCAGCCCTCGTCGCCGACGCGCGTGCGCGCGAGGTCCAGTTCGGCGACGTGGGTCGCGATCGGGGTCAGCGCCTGCAGCGCCGCATCGGTGATCGCATCGGCATTGCCACGACAGCCGACCGACAGCAGCGGGCTGCCGTCGCCGACGCTGTCGACCCGGAACGGACCGTTGGCGAACGCGGCGAGCGTCGCCGGCGGCAGCGCCTTCACGCCGGCCGCGAGTTGGAGCAGGGGGTCGACCTTGGCCGGCTCGGGCTTGCCCTTGCCGCCGTCCTTGCCCGCCCTGGCCTTGTCGTCCCCCTTGGCCGGGTCAGGGGTCTTGGCGACCGCAGCGCCCTCGGGCTTCTTGCCGGTCCACGACCCGAACGAGGCGCCGTCGTCGATCCACTTCTTGATCAGGTCGGTCTGCTGCTGGCTCAGCGGTTCGCCCTTCTTCGCGGGCGGCATGCGGTCGTCGTGGTCGGACGGCAGCGTGATCGCCTGGTAGAGCAGCGAATCGTCCGCCTTCTTCGGCACCACCAGCTTGCCCTTCTTGCTGCTGGTGATGCCGTCCTTGCTGTCGAGCACCACGCCGCCCTTCGGCTTCTTGGCCTTGCCGTCGGGGCCGATGCTCTCGGTGGCGTGGCATTCGATGCAGCGCTGCTCGAAGATCGGCAGCACCTTCTGCTGGAAGTCGGCAGCGCCCTGGGCGGCGGCGAACGGGGACAGCAGCAGCAACGCGGGCAGGCGCATGGGATCAGTCGCCGTGGCCGCTCTTCGGCGGTTCGGGCTTGTCCTTCGGCTTGTCGCCTTCCTTGCCGTGGTCCTTCGGCTTGTCGCCGCCTTCCTTCTCCTTCTCCTTGTCCTTGCCGCCGTCCTTGGCCTTGTCGTCGGCCTTCGCGCCGACCCACTTGCCGAACGACGCTCCTTCCTCGATCCACTTCTTGATCAGGTCGGTCTGGTCCTTGCTCAGCGGTGCGCCCTCCTTCGCCGGCGGCATGCGGTCCTCGTGGTCGGCTGCCAGCGTGATCGCCTGGTAGACCAGCGAGTCGTCGGGCTTCTTGGCGACGACCAGCTTGCCCTTCTTGCTGGCGGTGATGCCGTCCTTGCTGTCGAAGACCACGCCGCCCTTCGGCTTCTTGACCTTGCCATCGGGGCCTGCCTTGGCGGTGGAGTGGCACTTGACGCAGTTCTTCTCGAGGATCGGCAGGATGTCCTTCTCGAACTCGACCTTGCTGGCCGCAGGCTTGCCCTGGGCCAACAGCGAAGACGTGAACACGAGGGTGACGACGGTGAGCAGCGGATGACGCATGGAGTGGGGGAACAGCGGCGGGGTCAGGAAGGCGAGGAGCGGGTCGGCAGCGCGACGACTCAGGCGAAGATCGCGGTCAGCGGCTGGCCCTTGTCGGCGACCTTGAACGGCCGCCCCGACGGCGAGATCAGCACGTGGTCGAGCGGCAGCCCGCAGGCGTGCGCGATCGTCGCGTTGAGGTCCTGGATCGTGGTCGGCTCGGTGACGACGCGCCGGCCCTCGTCGTCGGTGGCGCCGAAGCGCTGGCCGCCGCGCACGCCGCCGCCGGCGAGCAGCGCGCTGAACGCCTGCGGGTAGTGGTTGCGGCCCTGGTCCTGGTCGATGTCCGGCGTGCGGCCGAACTCGCTGACCAGCACGACCAGCGTCTTCTGCAGCAGGCCGCGCGCGTCGAGGTCGGCGAGCAGCGCGGCGAGCCCCTGGTCGATCGGCGGCAGCAGGTCGTCGAGGCGGTCGAAGTTGTCGGCGTGGGTGTCCCAGCCGTCGCTCATCACCTCGACGTAGCGCACGCCGTGCTCGACCAGCCGCCGCGCCAGGAGGCAACCGTGGCCGAACGGGGTGTCGCCGTAGGCCTGCTGCATCGCCGGCGTCTCGAGGTCGAGGTCGAAGGCGGCGAGGTCGCTGCTGCGCATCAGCGCCACGGCTTCGGCGTAGGCCTTGCTGTAGGCCTGCACGCCGCGCTGCCCGTGCTTCTCGCCGAACGCCTGGTCGAGTTCGGCCAGCCGCTTCAGCCGGCGCTGGAAGCGCGCCTCGTCGACGCCGCGCGGCAGCGACGCATTCTGCAGGCCGTCCTCGGCGCTGCCGATCGGCAGCGGTTGGAACTCGGGTGGGAAGAAGCCGGCGCCGGGCATCTCGGCGCCGCCGCCGATCGTCACGTGCGCCGGCAGCGTCGGGTTGAGCCGGCCGGCCATGTGGTGGCACCAGGCGCCGAGGCTCGGGTGCTGGATCGTGCCGCGCAGTTCGTAGCCGGTGCGCATCAGGTACTGGGCCTGGCTGTGCGCGCCCTGCTTGCTGGTCATCGAACTGACGACGCAGGCCTTGTCCATCTGGTCGGCGAGCTTCTTGAAGTTGCCGCCGAGCAGCACGCCGTCGGCGCGCGTCGAGATCGGCACCGTCGGACCCTGCGTCGACTTGCCGGGCTTGGGGTCGAGCGTGTCGATGTGGCTCATGCCGCCGCGCATGAACAGGTAGATCACGTGCTTGGCGGTGGCGCGGCCGAGCACGATCGGGTTCTGCGGGTCCTGGTGCAGCGAGCGCGCGATCGCCGCGGGTCCAAAGGTCGCGGCGGCGGAGACGCCGAGCAGCGAGTTCGCCATGTGCGACAGGAACGAGCGGCGCGTGGCCAGGTCGGTCGTGCGGATCAGGTCGTGGAAGGTCATGGTCGTGTCCTCGGACTCACCGCACGAAGCGGAACTCGTTGCTGTTGCAGAGCACCCACACCAGGTCCTTGACCACGGCGTCGCCGTGCACGGCGATCATCTTGCGCCAGTCCTGGGCTTCGGCTGGCGTCGGCTCGCGGTTCAGCGTGGTCAGGAACGCGACGCGCACGCGGCGTTCGCCGTCGGGTGCGGTGTCGAGGTCGGCGCGCAGCGCCGACTGGCCTTCGAGCACGCGCGTGTCGAGGAAGCCGTTCAGCAGCGTCAGCACCTGCGGCACGGTGGCGACGCTGGACGCGGCGTCGACGGTCTCGCGGTCGGACTGGCCGAACTGGCGCAGCAGGTGGTTGGGCGGAGCCGGCTGCTGCAGGTCGCTGGCGCGCTGCAGGTCGCCTTCGCGGCCGCGCCCGGCGCGTTGGCCGAGCGGCAGGCCCATGTTGGCCAGTTCCTGCGCGATCTGCGCGACCTTCTTCTGGTCGCCCTCGCGCCGGGCCTGGCCGAGTTCGCGCAGCAACGGCTGGGCGCGCTTCTGCAGTTCGGCGTCGGCGGCGAGCTGCCGGCGCATCTCCTCCTGGCGCCGTTGGTCCTGCTGCCGCGGGGCCATCGCGGCGCCGCGCCGCTGCTCGACCATCGCCATCAGGTCCTTGGCGTCGGCCTTGGCCAGTTCGGCGTACTGGTCGTAGACCGGCTTGCTGCGTTCGTCGAGCGGGCGCAGGCGTTCGTCGACGTCGGCGAACACCAGCGTCAGCAGCGAGTCCCACATCTGCTCGGCGGTCATGCGCCGCAGCACCGGGCCGCGGAACGTCACCGGCTGGCCAGGCACGGGGTCCCCGGTCGGCGTCTCGCGCTGGAACAGCTTCGTGTGCACCAGCACGCGTTCGAACTGCCGCAGGTCGAAGTCGAGTTCGACCATCAGCTTCTCGAGCGCGACCATCAGTTCCGGGTGCACCGGTGCGGTGTCCTTCTTCCAGTCGTCGAGCGGCTCGACCACGCCGGCGCCGAAGGTGCGCGCCCACATCCGGTTCGCGATCACCTTGGCGAACTGCGGGTTCTTCTTGCCGGTCAGCCATTCGGCGAGCGCGCGCCGCGAGTCGATCTCGGGGGCGTTGTTGCGCGGCCGCTGGCCGTCGCGTGGCCGCTGCGGCACACCCTTCTTGACCTCCGGGTACTTCAGCTTGACGTCGGCACCGAACAGCGTGTTCGCCATCACCGGCGAACCCGGCTTCGCATCGTCGTACTTGTAGTCGCCGGGCAGCTTCTCGACGCCGCTGCCGCTGCCGTCGAGGCCCTGGTTCATGCGCCGCACCAGCTGCAGCGCCTGTTGCCGCACGCGTTCGTCGGCGTTGGCGAGTTCGCTGCGCAGGCCGACCAGGTTCGGCAGCGCGTTCTCGTCGCGGTAGCGGATGCCACCGAAGAACGCCGCCATCTCGAAGAACTCCTTCTGCGTCCAGTGGTCGAACGGGTGGTTGTGGCACTGCGCGCACTCGAGCCGGGTGCCGAGGAACAGGCGCAGCGCGTTGGCCATCGCGTCGTGCGGCATGTTCATGTCGCGCAGCAGCATGCCGGTGGCGCCGTTGCCCGCCTTGTGGCCCGGCCCGCTGGCGACCAGCATGTCCTGGACGAACTGGTCGAACGGCTTGTCCGCCTGGATCGACTCGCGGATGAAGTGCGCGAACGGCTCGCCGCTGAGGTTCTGCTGGCGCGACTTCACGCGCAGCTGGTCGAACCAGAAGTTGGCGAAGTGGCTGGTGCGGCCGGCGCTGTCCAGCAGACGGTCGACCAGCAGGTCGCGCTTGTCGGCGGCCTGGTCGGCGAGGAATCGTTCGGTCTCGGCGAGGGTCGGGATGCGGCCGACCACCGACAGGTATGCGCGCCGCACGAAGGTCGCGTCGTCGACGATGCCGAGCGGCGTCTCCTGCCGCCGCTGCAGGCCCCGTTCGAGCAGCGCGTCGAGCCGGTTGGCGTCTTCCTTGACCTGCGCCAGCGTCCGCACGGTGTCGATGGGCCGGGATGGGCGCTGGGGGCTGGGGGCGCTGGTCTGCGCCAGCAGCGACCCGGAACACACGGCGGCGAACAGGAAAGCGCTGCGAACGGCGTTTCGGTTCATGAGCAGTACGTCGGGTGCGGTGGGCAGCCGCGTTTGCATTGAACGGGATCCCGGTCGAATCGGCCACTGGGTCGCCCGGTACAAAGCTTGTCATCCGCCTGGGCTGCGGGGACCGCGCCTGCCGCTACTCCGGTCCAGGGAACGGCAGCTGGCCCGCTCCGTCAGGGAGCGGCGTCCGGGCGCGGCACCGTCGGCGTGCTTTCACCCCTTGCCCTCGCTAGTGTGGGGCGCGGTCATCCGGTCTCGAATCTTCGCGTCCACTACCAGGGAGGTCTCCGTGTCCGCTGCCGCGCGCGCCGCCGCCATCCAGCTCATCGCCCGCAAGTCCCCTGTCGCCGCCAATGGCAAGTGCGTCGACGTGCCGCAGCTGTTCGGGGCCAACGTGTTCGGTCTCGACCAGATGCGCACCCGGCTGTCGGAGAACGCCTGGCGCGCGCTGCGCTCGTGCATGGAGCACGGCCAGGAACTGGACCACGCCCTCGCCGACCAGGTCGCCAATGCGATGAAGGAGTGGGCGGTCGAACGCGGCGCCACGCACTTCACGCACTGGTTCCAGCCGATGACCGGTTCGACCGCCGAGAAGCACGACAGCTTCGCGTCGCTCGAGGGCGGCAACGTGATGATGGAGTTCAGCGGCAAGGCGCTGATCAAGGGCGAGCCGGACGCCAGCTCGTTCCCGAGCGGCGGCCTGCGCGCGACCTTCGAGGCGCGCGGCTACACCGCGTGGGACCCGACCTCGCCGGCATTCCTGCGCGAGACCACCAACGGCTCGACGCTGTGCATCCCGACCGCGTTCTGCTCGTGGACCGGCGAGGCGCTCGACGAGAAGACGCCGCTGCTGCGCAGCACCGAGGCGCTGAATCGCGAGGCGGTGCGCCTGTTGCGCCTGCTCGGCGACGAGCGCGTGCAGTTCGTCTACCCGACGCTCGGCTGCGAACAGGAGTACTTCCTGATCGACCGCGACCTCTACTTCCTGCGGCCCGACCTGATCGCGACCGGGCGCACGCTGTTCGGCGCCCGGCCGCCGAAAGGCCAGGAACTGGAGGACCACTACTTCGGCGCGATCGCGCCGCGCGTGCTCGCCTACATGCAGGAGATCGAGCACGAACTGTGGAAGCTCGGCGTGCCGGTGAAGACCCGGCACAACGAGGTCGCGCCGAGCCAGTACGAACTGGCGCCGATCTTCGAACGCACCACGATCGCGGTCGACCACAACATGGTGTGCATGGAGGTGATGAAGCACGTGGCGACCAAGCACGGCTTCCACTGCCTGCTGCACGAGAAGCCGTACGCCGGCATCAACGGCAGCGGCAAGCACAACAACTGGTCGATGGCGACGGACACCGGCGACAACCTGCTCGAGCCCGGCAAGAGCCCCGAGCAGAACATGCGCTTCATGGTGATGCTGGCAGCGGTGATGCGCGCGGTCGACCTGCACGCCGACCTGCTGCGCACGACCATCGCGCACGCCGGCAACGACCATCGCCTGGGCGCCAACGAGGCGCCACCGGCGATCCTGTCGATCTACCTCGGCGCGCAGCTGACCGACGTCGTCGACGCGATGATCGCCGGCACCGGCCGCGGCAGCGAACGCAAGCGCGAGACGATGCGGCTCGGGGTCTCGGTGCTGCCGCCGCTGCCGCGCGACGCCACCGACCGCAACCGCACCTCGCCGTTCGCCTTCACCGGCAACAAGTTCGAGTTCCGCGCCGTCGGCTCCAGCCAGGCGACCGCGAAGCCCAACGCGGTGCTCAACACGATCGTCGCCGACTCGCTCGCGTACATCGCCAACGAGATCGAGAAGACCAAGGCCGGCAAGGGCCTGCAGGCCGCGGTCAACGACGTGGTGGTCGACCTGTTCAAGAAGCACCAACGCATCCTGTTCGACGGCAACGGCTACTCGGCCGAGTGGCACGCCGAGGCGAGCAAGCGTGGCCTGCCGAACTTCCGCAACGCGGTCGACGCGATCAGCCAGTTCGCCAGCAAGAAGAACGTCGAACTGTTCGAGCGCTTCGCGGTGCTGTCCAGCAAGGAGGCCGAGTCGCGCATGAACATCATGTTCGAGGGCTACTGCAAGGCGATCGCGATCGAGGCGCAGAGTGCGTTGTCGATCGCGCGCACGATGATCCTGCCGTGCGCCCAGCGTTCGCAGGGTGCGGTGGCACAGAGCCTGGCCGCCGCGAAGGCGATCGGCATCGACGTCAAGGTGCAGGAGAAGCGGCTGCGCGACCTGTCGGCGCGGCTCGAGGCGTTCGTGCTCGCGATCGACGAGCTGACCGCGCAGTTCGAGCACTGCGAGCAGCACGGCGGCGCCCCGGCCGAGCACGCGCGCAGCTACCGCGACAAGGTGGTGCCGGCGATGGCGAAGCTGCGCGAACTGGCCGACGCGATCGAGACGATGGTCGACGACGCCGAGTGGCCACTGCCGAAGTACCGCGAGATGCTGTTCCTGCAGTGAGTCGCGGCGGAGCCGCGCTCACGCCTGGAACAGGTTGCGATGCCGCCGCGCCCGGGCGACCAAGGCTGCGGGCGAAATGCGCAATGGGCGCCTCGGCCGCGGCGAGGTGCCTCGGTTGGGCGGCTTCGCGGCGGTAGGCTCAGGTTCGTGATGCCGCCTGCCTTCGACATGGGTGTCGTGCCTGCCGACGTGATCGGCATCGTCGCGAAGCTCCGTGACGCGGGGGCGCGGGCGTGGCTGGTCGGCGGCGGCGTTCGTGACGCGCTGCGCGGACAGCCGGCGGCGGACTGGGACATCGCGACCGATGCGCCGCCGGACCGGCTGCTGGTGGTGTTCCCGAGGGCCGTGCCGACCGGGCTGAAGCACGGCACGGTCACCGTGGTGGTGGGGGAACGGCACTACGAGGTCACGACCTTGCGCGGCGAGACCACCTACACCGATGGGCGGCGTCCGGACGCGGTGCAGTTCGTCGGCGACATCGCGGCCGACCTGGCGCGGCGCGATTTCACGGTGAACGCGATCGCCGTCGACCCGACGACCGGTGCCGTTATTGATCCCTTCGGTGGCCTCCGGGATCTCGCGGCCGGGGTGCTGCGCGCAGTCGGCGATCCCTGCGCGCGCTTCGCCGAAGACGGACTGCGCGTGCTGCGGGCGGCGCGGTTCCGGGCCACGCTCGGCTTCGAACTCGACCCGGCGACGGCCGCCGCGATCGGCCCGACCCTGGGCACGTTCGCGAAGGTCAGCGCCGAGCGCGTGCGCGACGAGTGGTGCAAGACGATGCGGGCCGCGCAGCCGTCGCGCGCGTTCGAACTGATGCGCGAGACCGGCATGCTGGCGATCACCTGCCCCGAGTTGCTCGAAGGCGTCGGGTTGAGCCAGAACAAGTGGCACGAGTTCGACGTGTGGAAGCACGCGATGGCGTGCCTGGATGCGTGCACCGGCGACCCGGTGCTGCGCATCGCCGCGCTGCTGCACGACGTCGGCAAGCCGCGCACGCGCGCGTTCAGCGACAAGACCAAGGACTGGACCTTCTACGAACACGACCGCATCGGCGCCGAGATCGCCGATCCGATCTGCGAGCGCTTGAAGTTCTCGAACGACGAACGGCAGCGCATCGTCGCGTTGGTGCGGCACCACCTGTTCCACTACGACCAGTGGAGCGACGCCGCGGTGCGGCGGTGGATCCGTCGCGTCGGCCAGGAGCGGTTGGAGGACCTGTTCCGGCTCGGCGAGGCCGACGTGCGCGGCAAGGCGGTGGCTGTGGGTGCCGAGGACCTGCAACCGCTGCAGGCGCTGCGGGAACACGTCGCGCGGGTGCTTGCGGCGGGGGCGGTGCTGTCGGCGCGCGACCTCGCCGTCGACGGCCACGACCTGATGCGCGAACTCGGCATGCCGCCGGGGCCCGCACTCGGCGTGGTGATCGACCGGCTGCTCGACCAGGTGCTCGCGGACCCGGCGCGCAACGAGCGTGCGACACTGCTGGCGTTGGCGCGCGAGTTCGTTGCCGAACCGCCGACGGGCGCGGCCTGACCCGGCGGGTTCGATCTGGAGGCCGCGTCAGGTCTTGTTGAGCTGCAGCAGCGGCATCACGATCGCGACGACGATGCCGGCGACGATTGCGGCGAGGATCACGATGATGATCGGCTCGATCACGCTGGTCAGCTTCTGCGTCGCCAGGTCGACTTCCTCGTCGTAGGTGCTGGCGATGCGTTCCAGCATCTCCTCGAGGTTGCCGGCCTGCTCGCCGACGCCGACCATGTACGAGATCATCGGTGGGAACACGCCCGACGTCTTCATCGGCGTCGCGATATCGGCGCCTTCGAGCACCCGGTCGTGCACGTTCTGCAGGGCGTTCTGCAGCACCTTGTTGTCGACGACGGCCTTGGTGACCTGCAGCGCCTGCAGCGCCGGCACGCCCGACCGCAGCAGCGTCGACAGCGTGATCGAGAAGCGGGCCATCGCCTGCTTCTTCATCAGGTCGCCGAACACCGGCAGCCGCAGCTTGAACGTGTCGAAGGCGAGCCGCCCCTTCTCGCTGTTGACGAACAGCTGGAAGCAGACGACCAGCGCCAGCACGCCGACCAGCACCAGGAGCCAGTAGCCGACCAGGAACTCCGACACCGTGATCAGCACCTTGGTCGGCGTCGGCAGCTCCTCACCCTTGTGCTTGATCAGCTGCGTGACGCGTGGCACCACGAACGTCATCAGCACCGCGACGACGATCACGCCGACCGCCGACATCACCATCGGGTAGATCAGTGCGGCGCCGACCTTGTTCTTCAGCCGCGTCTGCGCCTGCAGGAAGCCGGCGAGCCGCAGCAGCACCTTGTCGAGCGCGCCCGACGACTCGCCGGCCTTCACCATGTTGGCGTACAGCTCGGTGAAGTAAGCCGGGTGCAGCAGCACCGCGTCGCCGAACGGCATGCCCTGGGTGACCTTCTCGCGGATGTCGCGGAACGCCTCCTCGATCTTCTTGTCGGGCGCCTGCTCGATGATCATGCGCAGCCCCTCCGCGAGCGGGATGCCGGCCTGCAGCAGCGCTGCCATCTGGCGGGTGACCGCGGCGACCTGTTCGGTGCGGGCCTTGTTCGGTGCGTCGACGCCGGTGACGCCCCGGATCCGGATCGCCGCCGGCTTCTTGCTCCGCGACTCGCGGATGTCGGTGACGAACAGCCGGTCCTTCTTCAGCTTCACGCGCGCGTCGCGCGGCGTGTCGGCATCGATGATGCCCTTCTTGACGCGGTTGTCGCCGTCGATCGCCTTGTACTCGAAGATCGGCACGGGCTGTCAGTTGGTCGTCGTGGGTCGCAGGGCTGTTCGGATCGTCATCCCGGCGGCCCTACATGACATCGAGTTGCGTGACGCGCAGCACTTCGTCCGGCGTGGTGAGCCCCGCCAGCAGCTTCTGCACGCCCGACATGCGCAGCGTCTTCAGCCCGCGCTCGAGCGCACCGCGTTTGATCTGGCTGGCGGTCGCCTTGTTGACGATCTGCTCCTGGATGTGGGTGTCGATCGGCATCACTTCGTAGATCGCGGTGCGGCCGGCGTAGCCGGAACGGAAGCACTCGTCGCAGCCCTTGCCCTGCATGATCTTGCCGCCCGGGAACTGGTCGGGCGACAGCTTCAGGTCCTCCAGGAAGTAACGCATCTCCTGGCTCGGTGCGACCGGCTCGCGGCAGTTGGCGCACACGGTGCGCAGCAGGCGCTGCGCGACCACCAGCAGCAGCGACGACGACACCAGGTACGGCTCGACGCCGATGTCGATCAGGCGCGTGACCGTCGACGCCGAGTCGTTGGTGTGCACGGTCGAGAACACCAGGTGGCCGGTCAGCGCCGCGCGGATCGCGATGTCGGCGGTCTCGTTGTCGCGCACTTCGCCGACCATCATCACGTCGGGGTCCTGGCGCAGGAACGAACGCAGGCCGTTGGCGAAGGTCAGGCCCTTCTTGACGTTGACCTGCACCTGGCTGATGCCGTCGAGGTTGTATTCGACCGGATCCTCGATGGTCAGGATGTTGAGGTCCGGGGCGTTGATCGCATCGAGGCACGCGTACAGCGTCGTCGTCTTGCCGGAGCCGGTCGGGCCGGTCACGAAGATCACGCCGTGGCTGTAGTTGATGTAGCGGCGGATCGTGCGCTCCGACTCGGACTCGAGCCCGATCTGGTCGAGCGTGTAGATCTTGGTGGTCTTGTCGAGCAGGCGGAACACCACCCGCTCGCCGCCCGCGACCGGCACCGTGCTGATGCGCACGTCGACGTCGCCGTCGCCGACCCGGATCGACGCGCGGCCGTCCTGCGGCAGGCGGCGCTCGGCGATGTCCATCTTGCCCATCACCTTGACGCGCGAGACGATCGCTTCCTGCGCGCGGCGGGGCACCGACTCCATGTCGTAGAGCACGCCGTCGATGCGCATGCGCACCTGCAGCCGGTCGCCGTACGGCTGCAGGTGGATGTCCGAGGCGCGCAGCTTCAGCGCCTGGAACAGCAGCATGTTCACCAGCTTGATGACCGGCGCCTTGTTGGCATCGAGGAGGTCTTCCGACTCCTGGATGTTCTCGGCGATGCTGACGATGTCGGTGTCCTTGACGTCCTGCAGCGCTTCGTCGACGCCGTCGGCCTTGTGCCGGTAGGCGCGGTTGATCAGGTTCGCGACCTCGCCGCGCGTCGCCAGCACCGCCTCGATCTCGCGCCCGAGCAGCGTCGCGAGGTCGTCCATCGGCTGCACTTCGAGCGGCTTGTGCGTCGCGACCCGCAGCAGCGTGCCGGTGTCCTCGATCGCGATCAGGCCGTGGGTGCGCGCGAACTGCACCGGGATCTGCTGGATGAAGCCGCCCGGCACGCCGACGCCCTCCAGGCTGGCACGGAACTCGAGCCCGAGCAGGTCGGCGAAGAACTGCAGGCACTTCGGTTCGCTGAGGAAGTTCTTGCTGACCAGCACCTGGTCGAGCTGCTGGCCGGTCTCGCGTTCGGCCGCCAGCGCGTCGTCGATCTGCGCGGCGGTGAGTCCGGCCTTGCGCAACAGACCGGTGCGGATGCGGTCCGCGGGGCCCGAGTGGTTCGCCGTGGTCAGTGCGCCCGGATCGGTCATCGGCCACCCGTTCCACTGCCGGAAGCGCCGCCGCCCGGCGGCGAGTTCGGATCGGCCGGCGCCGACGGGCCCTTGGGTGCTTGGGTGGTCGGCTGCCGCGTGCGCCGCCAGGTCGGCATCTCGTACTCGCCCTGCGCGTCGAGGTCCTCGAGCGTCGCTCCCATGTCATCGAGCGTGCGCGCCTCGCCGTTCGGGTTGGCCTTCCACTTGCGGTCGATGATGCGCAACCGGCGTTCGCCGATGTACTCCTCGGCCTGCAGCTTGCGGATCAGCGTCGCGTGGTAGAGGTCCTGGAAGTCGTCCTCGTCGAGGATCGTCGGCGTGACGAAGAAGTACAGGTTGGTCTTGTTGCTCTGCTTCTCGCCCTTCTTGAACAACCAACCGAGCAGCGGGATGTCCTTCAGCAACGGGATGCCGCCGTCGTTCTGCGACTCGGAGTCCTCGATCACGCCGCCGAGCACCATCGTCGCGTCGCTGGGCATCGTGACCTGGGTCTTGATGATGCGCGACAGCGTGACGCCGCCGCCGGTCACCGAGCCCGGATCGAAGGCGCCGAGGAAGCGGGAGACCTCGAGGTTGACGTTGAGCCGCAGGTAGTTGTTCGGCGAGATCGTCGGCGAGATCTCGAGCGTGATGCCGGCGTCGCGCGGCGTGCCAACGCCGCTCGACGTCGTCGCGGTGCCCTGGCTCTGCGTCTGCGTCGGGCGCGACTCTTTCGACTTGACCGTCGCCGTTTCGTTGTTGTTCACCAGCACGCTCGGCAGCGACAGGATGTTGGCGCGGTTGTCGGTCGCCAGCGCGTTGACCAGCAGCGGCATCGCGAAGTCCTGGCCGCTGATGATGCCGCCGGTGATGCCTTGCAGCGGGTTTTCGAAGTCGGGCAGCCGGGTGTCGGGCAGGCCGTCGTCGTCGGTGTCCTGGAACACCGACTGGCCGAAGCTGGTGAAGCCGAAGCCGCGGGTGAAGTCGCCCTGCTCCTTGAGGTCGATCAGGCCGAGTTCGACGCCGAAGCGGGTGAGGTCGTTGGTCGACAATTCGACCAGCGCCGCCTCGATCAGCACCTGCGGCTGCCGGCGGTCGAGCTTGTCGATCAGCGCCTGGATCTGCGCCCACTTGGTCCCGGCCGCGGAGACCAGCAGCGCATTGCTCTCCTCGTGCGCCTTGATCACCGTGCGGCGGGTGCGCCGCGCGACCGAAGCGCCAGCGCCTCCGGTCGGCGTCTGCGCCTGTTGCTCGGCCTGGTTGTCCTCCTGCAGGAAGCTCTGCAGCGTCTGCTGCAGGTCGGTGGCGAGCACGTTCTTCAACTGGATCACGCTGGCGGCGCCCTCGGCGAGCTGGCTCGGCACGTCGAGCCGCGCGATCAGTTCCTGCGCCTCGCGCACCTGCTCGTGGGTGCCGCTGAGCACCACCGCCTTCTGCGAGCTGTGCACGACGACCTTGAGCTGCGGCTGGCCCGAGGCGGCGACGCCACCGCCGCCCTGGCCGGCCTGCTCCTGCAGCACCTGCTGGCGGATCCGGCTGCGACTCTCGAGCACCTCGGTCAGGATCGGTTCGAGTTCCTCGGGCGCCTGGTAGTCGAGCACGACCACGACGACCTCCAGGTTCGGCTGCTCGGTCGGCACGTCGACCAGTTCGAGCAGCCTGACCGCGGCGTAGACCTGCGGACCGAAGCCCTGCAGCAGCATCGCCGAGGCGTTGCCGACGTTGCCGAGTTGCACGGTGCCGCCCTGCTGCCCGCCGGTCTGCGCGTAGAACGGCCGCAGCGAGTTGGTCGCGATCGTCGCGTTGATGTGCTTCAGCGGCACCGTGGTCATGATCGGCACGCCGGTCTGGAAGCGATACTGCGGCAGTTCGTCCGGCGTCACGTAGCGGGCGCCGTTGGTGACCTCGCGCCCGCGCGCGCCGGCCATCGACACGATCTCCAGCATCTCGAGGTCGCCTTCCCCGCGCGGCACCACCGCGAAGCCCTTGATGTAGAGCATCGTCTGGAAGAACGAGAAGAAGTCGTCGGTGAAGCGCTCGCGCTTGATCCGGAAGGTGCCGAGGAAGCTGATCGTGTTGCCGGCGCCGCCGCCCTGGCTGGCGATGTCGGTGGTGGTGAAGGTGAAGCGCTTGCCGGTCAACTCGCTGGCCCACTTGATGAACTCGGTCAGCTCCATGCCGTTCGTCTCGTTCATCGAGAACGCCATGGTGTTGGTCGCCTGGTCGAACTCCATGCGGGGCTTGACCGGGTCCTGCGCTCCGGCCGGCGGTGGCGGTGGCGTCACCTGGGCGAGGGCAAAGGCCGGTGCCAGGGTCGCCAGCGCCGCGAGGCGCACGGCGAAGGCGAGCAGGGCGCTTCGCCGATGGCGACGGGGCAACCAGGGCTTCGGGGTGAAGGCGCTCGAGGCGCTGGCGGGTGCGTGATCGGCCATCGTGGTCAGCGTTCGCGGTTGCCCCCGGGTAGCGAGGGTTGGCAGCCCGTTGGGACCGGGTGCGCGCCGCTTTTATTTCCGGCCGCCGACGCAAGGAAGCGTCGAGTCGGTGTTTCCGACTTTGGGGTTGCCCCACTCCCGCGGCGTCGGTTGCATCTGCGCGACACCGGCTCGAGGTGACTCGCACCGGCTTCCGAGCCCATGAAGCTGCCCGAGCTGATCACCAAGGACATGATCGAACTGCCGCTGCGGGCGGCCGACAAGTGGGAGGCGCTGGGCGTGATCGCCCGCGTGCCGGTGCGCGCAGGGCGCTACCCGGCCAGCTTTGCGCCGACCGTCGAACAGGCGCTGGTGCTGCGCGAGCGCAGCATGACGACCGGCATGGAGCATGGCATCGCGATCCCGCACGCCGCGATCGACGGCATCGAGGACCTGATTGCGGTGCTGGGCCTGAACCCGGTCGGCATCCCGTTCGAGACGCTCGACGGCGAACCGGCACGCATCGTGATCGGGTTGGTGATCCCGCGCGCCAAGAAGCTGGCCCACATCAAGACCTTGGCCGAGATCGCCAAGCTGCTGTCGCGCGCCGAGGTGCGCGAACGGCTGCTGCGTTGCACCGACGCCGCGGGGGTCCTCGCCGTGCTGGCGGAAGTGCAGCGGTAGCCGCTGCTGCGGCCGTCGCCCCGCTGGCATGGTTGTCTCGCCGAGCGCATCCGCACCGCCGCGTACCGGGCTCGCCGCCGCCGGTTGCCCGCTGCACGACCCAGGTATCCTGGCGGCGATCGTGGCGACCACCGAGCCCATCGACCCGGAACCCTCGGCGCCGCCCGGCAGCGGCCGTCGTGGCCGCGCGTGGTTGGCGCCGTTG
>JBASWX010000156.1:0-4019 GCA_049276695.1 Planctomycetota bacterium | reverse complement strand
CGGTCGGCTCCAGCGAGCCCAGGCGCTGTTCGGCGGTGCCGGCGAGCTGGCCGTCGGCGGCCATGAACACCGCGGTCGGGCCGACCAGCACGAAGGACCCCGGCCGGACCATGCCGCCCGGATCGACCGCCTTGCCCTCGAAGCGGCTGCCGCCGAGCACGTCGTCGAGCCGGTCGAGCGAGGCGTCGACCAGCGCCGCTTCGGCGGTGAACAGCGCTTCGCCCGACAGCTGGCTGTTCTGGCGCGCCAGCGCGGCATGGTCGAGGACCGCGCGGTAGCGGCGCAGTTCGGTGATGTGCAGCCGCGCTTCGAAGTTGCGCGCGTACTCGCCGAGCAGGTTGCCCAGGTACGACGCGTGCTGTTCGCGCTGCGCGATGCCCTGGCGCAGCGTGTCGAGGTCGAGCGTGCGCGAGTCGAGCGTGCGGGAGGCACGCTGCAGGTCGGCGCGCACGTTCTGCAGCAGGTCCTCCAGTTCGCGCAGGTCCTGCGACAGCGGGATCTTCTCGGCCGCGACCTTGTCGCGCAGCCGCGCCAGCTCGGTGACGCTGTCGCCGAGCTGCTTCTCGATTGCCGCGGCCGCCTGGTCGAAGGACGGCGTCGCCTGGTTGCGGGCCTCGGCCGCTGGCGCCGGCGGCACGGGAGTCTGTTGCTGGGCGGCGACCGCGCTGGCGAACAGCGGCAGCAGGAACAGCACCAGCGAACCGCGATGGATGTTGGTCATGGTCGCCTCGCTCACTGCACCTGCACCGGCAGCGGCACGAACGCCGCGACCTGTTCATTGCGGAAGATCGCGATCGCGCGCTGGATCGCCGGCGCGAACTCGTTCGCCGGGCGCCACACCCAGCCGGTCGCGGTCGCGGTGCCGACGCCAGCGACCTTGCCGTTGCCGCCGGCGTACCAGGCCTGGCCGAGGCCGACGTAGAGCACCGCGACCTCGACCGACTGGCCGTCGGGCAGCTGGCGCACTTCGCTGGTCACGGTGATCTCGCGGTTCCACTTGTGGACCTCGTTGAGCACACCGATCACGTTGGCGTAGCGGTCGGGCAGCAGCAGCCGGGTCGGTGCGCCGGGCTCGGGCAGCCGCTGGCTGAGCGGCAGCACCCGTTCGCGCAGCGGCTCGGGCAACCGCGGCAGCAGCTTCCTGACGCGGTCCTCGAGCCTGCCGATGTGCTGGTCGGGCACCGCGAGTGCCGTCTTGACCTTGTCCTCCTCGGCGGCCAGCTCGCGCCGCTTGACGTCGGCGGCGGCCAGGCTCGCTTCGGCCTCGGCGATGCGCTTCTGCAGCGCGACCACCTCGCGCTTGACGATGTCGCTGCGCGCCTGCAGGGCATCCTTCTGCAGCGTCCAGTCGCGGGCCTCCTGCGAGATCGCGGCGCGCGTGTCGACCCAACTCTCCAGCGCGGTCCGCGTCGCGAGCACCGCGTCAGGAGTGGTCTGGGCCGGGGCCAGCGTGGCGACCAGTGCCGGCAGGACGACGGAGAAAGCGCGGCCGGCTGCGACCGCGCCGGCGACGATGCGAGTGGGATGCATGGCAGTGGTGGGTTTCAGAAGCGGATCTCGCCGCCGATCGACAGCGACAGTTCGGTGCCGGTGCTCCACGAGCGGCGCACGGTGTCGCCGGCGAGGAACTCGGAGCGGTAGACCTCGGTGTGCGAGGAGTCGGTCAGGTTCTTCGCCGCCAGCGTCAGCTTGACGTGGCCGCCGAGGCTCTGGCTCAGCACCGCGTTGAGGCTGTCGTGGCGGGTCCGGTAGGTCGCCGGCACGAAGAAGTCGTTGCTGGGGCCCGGCCCCTGGACCAACGTGTCGCCGGTCACCGTGTAGAAGACGCCGATGCTGGTGCCGGTCAGCGTGATGTCGAACGTGCCGAACGCGTTCCACAGGTAGTCGGGCGCGTTGGTCATGTCGCGCACCGAGTTCGGCCGCACTTCCTGCAGCTGCTCGAACGCGTCGAGCTCCTCGTCGGGCACCCGGACCGAAGCGTCGATCCAGGTCGAGTTGCCGCCGAGCGACAGCCCGTCGAGCGGATGCCACCACGAGCCGAGCGCCTGCCGCAGTTCGACCTCGACGCCGCGCAGCTTGCCGCGCGGGTAGTTGACCGCGGTGGTGAACGAGTAGGTCGCGAGTTTCTCGACGTACTCGATCGGGCGCTCGATGTCCTTCTTGAACCACGACGCCGACAGCAGGCTGCCACTCGCCGGCACCCAGTCGACGCGCAGGTCGTAGTTCTTCAGTTCGCTCGTGGTCAGGCCGGGGTTGCCGACGAACACCGGGCCACCGAGGTAGTCCTGCTGGAAGATCGGCGTCAGCTCCTTGAACGTCTGCCGCGCCACCGTCTCCGAGTACGCGGCGCGCAGCGTGATGCCGGACAGCGGCTCGAGCACCAGCGCCACCGCCGGCAGGTTGTCCTGCTGCGAGAAGTCGACGTCGCCGTCGCCGGGCAGCAGCGTCGCGGTGCCGAACTGGCCCGGCGGCACCCACAGCGCCTGCGCCTCGGGCGAGTTGACGATCTCGATGTCGGTCGCTTCGACGCGCACGCCGCCGATCAGCGCCGCCCATTCGCACAGCGGGAAGTCGACCATCGCGAAGCCGGCGCGGATCTGCTGCCGGCCGGCGTAGTCGACGTCGGTCTCGCTGGCGGTGATCGGGTGCTCCTGCTGCTCCCACAGCTGGCTCCAGTCGATCTCGTCGAACTGGCCCGGTTGGAAGAAGGTCGGATCGTTGAAGTTGCTGAACGTGTCCTGGTCGAACTGGCGCCGCACGCGGTCGCGGAAGCCGCCGAACTTCAGGTAGCCGGGCCGGTCACCGAACCCGCGGAATGGCAGCTTCAGCGACAGCACCTCTTCGCTGCTGTCCTCGGTGATGCGTTCGAAGGTGCGCTGCAGGTTGCCGAGCGTGAACTGTGCGGCCGGCTTGTACTGCAGGAACACGCCGTTCGGGTTCCACGCCGACGCCAGCTGCCGCTTGTCGGGCTCGTCGCGTTCGGCCGAGCTCCTGGCGACGGTCCAGTCGATCTCGACCGGCTGCTGCGAGGCGCCGCCGTGGATCGCGACGCGGTGCCGGCCGTTCACCTGCAGCGTCTCGGTCTTGCGTTCGGAGTAGGTGAGCGTCTGCAGCCGCAGGTACGGCGCGCCGAGGATCTGCTCGAAGCCCGGCGACGTCTCGACCTCCGGGTCGTGGCCGGGGAAGAAGTACTGCTTGCCGCGCGTGTCCTCGGCGAGCGTCACCGTGTCCTCGGCGGTCTCGGTGCGCAGCCACGCGAAGGTCAGCGCGTGGTCGTCGCTGGCGATGCCGGCGGTCGCGAGCCCGCCCCACGTCGCCGACTGCCGGCTCTGCTGCACGTCGAGCAGCGAGGTGTAGAACTCGCCGGTCTGCGGCGCGCCCTGGCTGAACTGCGGCGTCAGCGGCTCGCCGACGCGCAGCGCCCACAGCGAGTCGTCGCGGCCATCGTCGCGGAACGAGCTGTCGCGTTCGTAGAAGCCGTTGACGAAGCCGCCGAGGCGCCAGCCGCGACCGAGGTCGACCTTGCCGCCGATCGCGCCGTTGAAGTCCACGTCGATCGGGGCGTCGCGACGGGTGACGCCGACCGCACCGTTCCAGTCCTCGCCGACCTCCTGGACCCCGCGTTCGCCGCCGCTCTTGCCGAACGCGTGCACGCCGCCGCCGCGGTAGGTCAGGAAGTCGTCGCGGCCGCTGTAGCGTTCGTGGTTGCTGGCGCCGACCTTCCAGCGCAGGAAGAACGGCTGGTCGGGCACGCCCTTGAGGATCAGGTTGACGGCACCGCCCGAGGCGTTGCCCTGCTGGTCGGGGGTGAACGTCTTGCTGACCTGCAGGCTGTCGATGACCTCGGTCGGGAACTGGTCGAGCTCGACCGCGCGCTTGTCCTCGTCGGCGGTCGGCAGCAGCACGCCGTTCATCTGCGAACTGACGTAGCGGTCCGGCAGGCCGCGGATCACCGCCGAGCGGCCGTCGGCGGTCGAGGCGCCGGCGACCAGGCGCAGCGCTCCGGCGGCGTCGCCGGC
>JBASWX010000155.1:0-7285 GCA_049276695.1 Planctomycetota bacterium | reverse complement strand
GGCCTGGCGCGCATCGCTGCAGTGCTGGCAGCACCGGCGCGGCGGCGGCGATTGCTGCTGCCGCTGGCGTGCGGACTCGCCGGGGCGGCGGCCGGCGTGCTGTTCGGTCGCGGCGTGCTCGAGGCCGGGTTCGCCGGCATCGCCGGGATGGTGGTCGGCCTGCTGGCCTTGCTGGCCCGGCTGCGCCCGGGCTTCGCCGACGTGTTGGCGCCGCTGGCGTGTGCGCTCGTCGCCTTCGCGGCGAACGTCGCCGCGGCGTCGGGGATCCGGATCGATCCGGTGATCACCACGTTGGCGGCGATCGTCGTGCTGCTGCCGGGGCTGTCGTTCACCACCGCGCTCGCCGAACTGGCGATGCGGCACCTGTCGTCCGGGAGCGCGCGCCTGCTCGGCGCGGTCGCGGTGCTGGCGACCATGGCGGTCGGCGTCACCATCGGCGACCGCTGCGCGCGCGCGATCGTCGGCTGGGCGCCCGCGGTGAACGCCGAACGGCTCGGCGTCGCGTGGCACCTGCTGGCGCTCGCGGCGACGTGGCTCGCCTACGTGATCCTGCTCGGTGCGGTGAAGAAGCAGGCCGGTTGGATCCTGCTGGCGGTGGCGATCGGCTACGGCGGCTCGTGGTTCGGCAGCCGCGTGCTCGAGGCGGAGGACGGCGCGTTCGTCGGCGCGTTCGTCGGCGCGCTCGCGGTGTCGTTCACCGCCAACCTGTGTGCGCGCTGGCGCCGGCTGCCGGCGGCGGTCGTGCGCACGCCGGGCCTGCTGCTGTTGGTGCCGGGCAGCCTCGGCTTCCGCGGGCTCACCAGCGCGGCGATCCCGACGGCGACCGCCAGTGCGCCGCTGATCCTGCAGATGCTGCTGGTCGGCGGCTCGATCGTCGCCGGCATGCTGATCGCCGGCGTGCTGCTGCCGCCGCCGCTCGATGTCGAACCCGACTCGCGGCGACGGCTCCCGGCCGGGTGAGCGACGCGCGCGGTGCGGCGTGGTCCGCGGTCGCGACGTCCGGCACCGCGAGCGCCGCGGGCCGGAACGTGGACAGCAGCGGAATGGAACGACACACTGCGCCGCCCGGATCCGCCGAGCCGGACCGGCCCGAAGTCACCGCAACGCGGAGGCGCTGCCATGGCCGTCACCAATGCCCAATCCGGCACCCGCATCGACGAGATCGCCGACTCCATCTACCGGATCTCGACGCCGGTGCCGCCGAACCCGGCGCTGCCCGCGGGCTTCACCTTCAACCAGTTCCTGATCGTCGACGACGAACCGCTGCTGTTCCACACCGGGCCGCGCCGCATGTTCGCGCTGACCAGCGAGGCCGTCGCCACGGTGATGCCGGTGGGCAAGCTGCGCTGGGTGTCGTTCTCGCACTTCGAGGCGGACGAGTGCGGAGCGCTCGAGCAGTGGCTCGCTGCCGCGCCGCACGCGGCACCGCTGTGCAGCAGCATCGCCGCGATGGTGTCGGTCGGCGACGTCTCGCCGCGGGCACCGCGCGCGTTCGCCGACGGCGAGACCATCGCGCTCGGCAGGAAGCGCGTGCGCTGGTTCGATGCGCCGCACGTGCCGCACGGTTGGGACTCGGGGTTCCTCGCCGAGACCACCACGCGCACGCTGTTCTGCGGCGACCTGCTCACGCAGCCGGGCGCCACCCACGATCCGGTCACCACCGGCGACGTGCTCGGGCCGAGCGAGGCGATGCGCGCGGCGATGGACTACTACTCGAACGCGCAGACCGCCGGCGCCGCCATCGAGCGGCTCGCCGCGTTCGGCCCGGCGCTGCTCGCCTGCATGCACGGCGCGGCGTACCGGGGCGATGGGGCGGCGGTGCTGCGGGCCCTGGCGCGCCGGCTCGCTGGTGCCAAGGGGGGCTGACCGGCGGTTCCCGAGCCGCTGGCGCGCGCCGCGTTCAGTCCGGGATCGCCAGCAGCAGGTCCAGCAGGGCCGCCAGGTCGCCGCGGTGACGCGTCAGGATCTCGAAGACGCGGTGCGTGTCGATGCGATCGTACAGGTGCACGACGCGATTGCGGAACGCGAGCAGCGGCGCGAACCGATCGGTCGTTCCCGGCGGCACGGCGCGATCGTCTTCCAGCGTGCGCAGTACGTCGCGGCTCGACTCGGGCGGGCGCAGCCCGCGGCGACCGAGCTTGTAGCTGCCGATGTCGACCAGGGCCTGCACCGACGTCTGCAGGCGGTGCAGTGCGCTGTCGACGTTGCGGAAATCGGCCTCGAACTCGGCGAGGCTGGACTGGGGGATCGCGCCCAGACGCGCGAGGTTGTCGCGCAGCACCGCCAGCTTCGCCTCGATGCCCTTGCCGGTCATGCCCGGCGTTGCCTCGCCAGCCAGCGTCGCATGCCGGCCTGTTGCTCGTTGGCGGCGATGTCCCACGTCGGCTTCCAGTCGAGATAGCGCACGTGTGCGTTGGCTTCGAACTCGACCCGCCGCTCCTCGTCGTTGACGACGATGCGCTTGCCGTCGATCAGTGCGCGGTGGATGAACACCCAACCCTGCTCGGCAAGATCGACGACTTCGATCGGGTGCGGCGACGTCGCCGACTCGAGCCGCGACGACAGGTCGACCAGGATGCGTTCACGTTCGGCGGGGAGGACTCCTTCGACGAACACGATGGCGACGTCGACATCGCTGTCGCTGCGCATCGTGCCGCGCGCTGCCGATCCGAACAGCCATGCGACGGCGACCGCAGGCTGCGCGGCAAGCGTCGGCTGCATGCGTGCGATCAGCAGGGTTGCATCCATGGTGGTGCAGGATACCCCCTGCGCCGGAGCATTGCGCCGTGCGAGAGTGCCGTTCAGCATCAGCGTGACGGCCGCAGCGAAGGGCTCGACGGGCGGTCCGTGAAACGGCGAACCGGTACGAGGTGCGGATCGCGCACGATGGCACTCGGCGTGCAGTGGCTCGTGCACGTCCGCCCTTCTCACCGTGAACGTGTCCTCCGTGCGCACCACACTCTCCGCGTTCCTCCTGGCTCTCCTCGTCGCCGCCTGTGTCGGGCCGGAGCCCTTCCGTGAAGGCGTGCGCGGCAACGACCAGCTGGCGCTCCAGGACGATGTCCTCCTGACCCGGGTGGTCGACGACCTGACCGGGGCCCCGCTGATCGGCGCGGAAGTGTTCCTGGTGGACGAGAGCCGGACGCCGATCGGGGGCGAGTTCTGGTATTCGGTGCGCGCGGTCAGCGATGCCGAAGGCTTCGTGCGCATCGCGCTGCCGACCGGTGCGACCAGCTTCGGGTGGCAGGTCGTGCGGCATCGGGAATGCGGCGTCGCGACCCGCACCGGCACCGAGCTGGTGTGGCGCGTCGGGCGCGGCTTCGACGTACCGGTGCGCATCACCGATTGGCTCGGCCGGCCCCAACCGGGTGCCCGCATCGGCTTCTGCGGCGGCTGCGGCCACACGCCGGACCTCGTGAGCGCGGTCGCCGACAGCAACGGCATCGCAGTGCTGCGCGGCGTCGACCCGCAGAACGGCATCGCCGACCTCTACGTGCAGCACCCGGGGCTGCACTACTTCTACGAGCCGGTCGAGTGGCTGCCGGGTGGGGTGCCGATGGACGTGCGCTGTTTGCACGCGCCGACGATGAGCGGCAGGGTCGTCGACCATCGTGGCGCGCCGGTCGCGGGTGCGTTCGTGTGCGGTGGTTCGCAGCACCGCGGGCCGTGGGCGCGCACCGCCGCCGATGGTTCGTTCACGGTGCTCGGCGCGAAGCCTCCGACGTACCCGCACCTCGTCGTGTTGCCGCAGGGGCGCGATGTGTACTTCGGCACGTCGACGGCGTGGCCGGTGACGCTGCGCCTGCCCGACCTCGCCGAAGCCGAGGCGCACGAGGGTGTCGTCGAGCAGTTGGCCAAGGACCCGCAGCCGTTGGCCATGCGTGAAGTGCGGGTGGCGGTCGAAGGCGCACCGGCGGCGCTCGAACTCGGAACGGTCGTGCCGGGCCACGAGCCGGACCGCGAACCGGCGGCCGATCACGTCTTCGTTCCGGAACGAGGCCCGTTCGAGCTGGTCGTGTCGGCGGCCGGCCCGAAGGACCCGAGCGAGCGGCGCTTTCCGTTCCTCGATGCGACGGCGGTGCGCGAGCCGCTCGTCGTGCAGTGGACCCCCGCCGTGCGTCTGCGTGGCCGCGCTGTCGATCCGGCGGAGCAGCCCGTCGCCGTCGGCGTGCGCGTCCGCAAGCACTGGTTTGGCGGCGACGAACACTACGAACGCGAGGAAATCGCCCCGCTGGCCTGCGCTGGCGGCGAGTTCGATCTGCCTTGCGTGCACACCGGCACGGTGCTGCTCGAACTGGCGCCCGCCGCCGCGGGAGTGCGGCCCCGCCTGCTGTGGGTCGACGTGCCAGCGCCGGGCACCAGTGAGTGCGTGGAACTCGGCGCGGTCGTCGTCGGCGGTGAGCCGCAGCTGCGCGTCGTCGACGCGGACGGCGCGCCAGCGCCCGCGGCACTGGTCGGCTTCGCGCGGCCCGGCTGGCAGGAAGCGGGGCAGGTTAGCCGCTGGCCGCTCGGTGCCGCCGGCGTCTGGGCTGGCCCCGACCTGCGGGAGGGCGACACGATCGTCGTGCAGCGCGACCGCGAGGCGTTGCCCTGGCGCACCGTGCTGCACGGCCCGGGACCGTGGACGGTCGCGGTGCCGGCGGGCCAGCTCGACCTCGACATCGTCGGCGCTGATGGCCAGCCGCTTGCTGCGATGGTCGTGGTCGCCGACCACGAACTCGACGGCATCCTGGGCACGGCACGCCTGCGCGGCCTGCCGTGCGGACCGTGCCGCACGTTCGTGTTCGCCGCCGATCACCGTTCCGCGGTCGTCGACGCGATGGTCACGAGCAACCCGCAGACCGTGCGCGTCGTGCTGCCGCCGCGTTAGCCAGGGCGGCGAGCACGGAATCCGCCGGCGACCGCGAGGCTGCTCGCCGGGCTTCCGCTAGAACAGGCGCGCATGACGAATCCGGCTTCGCCTCGTCTCGCCGAGTTCACGTTGAAGGCCGTGCTCGCGGGGCTGCTGTTCGGCGTGCTGTTCGGCGCCGCGAACGCCTACCTCGGACTGCGCGCGGGCCTCACGGTGTCGACGTCGATCCCGATCGCGGTGCTGTCGGCGCTGGTGTTCGCGATGCTGCCGAGGAAGGGCACGATCCTCGAGACCAACATGGCGCAGACGGTCGGCAGCGCGTCGAGCTCGCTCGCGTCGGGCACCATCTTCACGATCCCGGCGCTGTTCCTGTGGGGCGTCGTGCCGACGGTGTGGCAGGTCGCGCTGCTGGCGCTGGCCGGCGGCGTGCTCGGCATCCTGGCGATGGTGCCGCTGCGGCGGCTGCTGATCGTGCAGGCCGACGCCGAACTGCCGTATCCGGAAGGCCGCGCCTGCGCCGAGGTGCTGCGCGCGACCCAGGGCGCGGGCCGCGGCGGGCGCTTCCTGGTGATCGGCATCGCGGTTGCGTTCGCGATGAAGCTGTTCTTCGGCGCCACGCACCTGCTGCCGGACCAGGTCGCATGGGCGCCGTCGCTGCTGCCGAACGGCAACCTCGCGCTGGCGCTGGCCCCGGCCCTGCTGGCGGTCGGCTTCATCGTCGGCTACCGCGCCGCCGCGGTGATGGTGTCGGGGGCGCTGCTCACCTCGCTGGTGCTGTACCCGCTGGTGACGAAGATGCACCTCGCCGGGCTCGTCGACGCCGGCCAGACCGCGGCGGCGCAGCTGTCGGCCAAGGCGGTCAAGGATCGCTTCCTGCTGTTCGTCGGGGCCGGTGCGGTCGCGGCGGCGGGCCTGTTCACCGTGGTCAAGACCGCGCCGACCATGCTGGCGTCGCTGCGCGCGGTGATCGCCGGCGTGCGCAGGTCGGATGCCGGCAGCAGCGGCAACGACACCGACCGCGACGTGCCGGGCGGCGTGCTGCTCGGCGGCATCGCGGTCCTGGTCACCGCCCTCGTGCTCGTGCCCGGCATCTTCGCCGGCGACCTGCCGCTGGGTGGGCGCATCGCGGCAGCGCTCGGCGTCGCCCTGTTCGGCATGCTGTTCGTGCCGGTGTCGTCGCGGCTGGTCGGCGTGATCGGCGTGTCGTCGAATCCGACTTCGGCGATGGCGCTGATCACGCTCGCGGGCACCGCCAGCGTGTTCCTGCTGCTCGGTTGGAAGGGCGTGCTGGCGCAAGCCGCCGTGCTGACGGTCGGCACCGTGGTGTGCGTCGCGGCGTCGAAGGCCGGCGACATCAGCCAGGACCTGAAGACCGGCTGGCTCGTCGGTGCGACGCCGTGGCGGCAGCAGTACGGCCAGTTGATTGCGGCGGCGGTCGCCTGCTGGGTCGTCGCCGCGGTCGTGATCACCCTGTGCAGCACTTACGAAGTCGGCGGCAAGGACCTCGCCGCACCGCAGGCGATGCTGATGAAGACGATGGTCGAGGCGGTGCTCGGCGCCGGGCTGCCGTGGGACCTGCTGGCGATGGGCGGGCTGGTCGCCGGCACCGGGATCCTGGTCGGGCTGCCAGCACTGCCGTTCGCGCTCGGCATCTACCTGCCGCTGTCGACGCTGGCCTGCGTGTTCGCGGGCGGCTGCGTGCGGCGCTTCGTCGAACGGCGCGGCAAGGACCACGCCGACATCGAGAGCGGCGTGTTGTGCGCGTCGGGCTTCGTCGCCGGCGAGGGCCTCGCCGGGGTGCTGATCGCCGGTTGGGCGTACGCGAGCGGCGCCGGTCGCCATGTCGAGCCGGCGCGGGCGGCGTGGGAGAGCCTGGTGGCACTCGCGGTGTTCGCGATCGCGGTGGTCGTGCTGGCGCGGTCGACGCGGCGGGCCTGAGTCCCGGCCGCCTCAGCGGATCAACACGTCGAGTCCATTGCTGGCGATCAGCCCCGAGCTGGTGCTGGCGTCGAGGAAGGCCGCCTGGAAGTAGGTACTCTGCCAGCCGAGGAACGGGTTGAGCGGGATCGTCAACGGCAGCGTCCCGTTGCCGGCGGGATTCAGGATCACCGTGACCGTCACCTCGAGCGATTGCAGCACTGTCAGGTTCGCGAAGGGCACGCTGAGCTGGTAGCTGCCCGCGGCGACGATGCCGATGCCGTTCGGGACGCCGCCGAGCACCAACGTGATCGTCTGGCCGATGCGGGCGCAGCCGGAGGCACTGATGGAGGGCGTGCCCGCCGCCCCCGGCGACGCGACGCCGTAGTTGGCGAACGTACCGCACGCCGTTCCTTGGCGCAGGATCAGCAGGTGACCGTAGGTGCCGACGAACACGAGATCGCCGGTCACCGGGTCGACCGCGCCGCCGCCGAGGCCGGGCGCGCCGGCCGCGAC
>JBASWX010000154.1:0-23813 GCA_049276695.1 Planctomycetota bacterium | reverse complement strand
CTGGCTGCGACCGGCGCCGCGCTGGTTGCCAGCCGTTGCCGGCACCGCGCTGCTGCTGGCGGCGGGATGGCGTTCGGGCGACCGCTCGTTGCTGTATCGCGACGAAGCCGACCTGTGGCGCGCCGATCTCGCCCATCACCCGGAATCGTTCCGGCCGTGGTGGGGGCTCGGCACCGCGACGCTGCGCGCCGGCGACGCGGCCGGCGCGATCGGGCCGCTGGCGAAGGCGCACGCGCTGTATCCGGGGCACTTCGACACCCACCGCCACTACGCCGAGGCGCTGGTGTCGGTCGGCGATGCCGAAGCCGACCCCGAACGCTCGCTCGCGGTCACCGCGGCGCTGGCGGCTGCCTCACCACGGGATCCCTGGGCCCGCACGCTGCAGGCCCAGGCGGAACTGCAGGCCGGGCGCGTGCGCGCCGGGCGCGAGCACTTCGAGCGCGCCGAACGGCTCGCGCTGTCGTGCCTCGAGATCGCCGAGCCCAAGGGCTACGTGTTCCAGCTCGCCGCGGACGCGCGGCAGGGGCTTGGCGACCTCCTGGGTGCGCTCGCCCACCTCGACGCCAGCATCGCGCGCGGGCTCGCGCCAGTGGGCGTGCGCCTCCAGCGCGTTTCCCTGTTGCGCGAACTCGGCCGCGCTGGCGAGGCGCACCGCGAACTGCTGCGCGCCGCGCGCGAGCACCCCGGCGACCCCGGCGTGATGCGGGCGTTGCAGGAGACGGCGGCGCCGCCGAAGTAGAGCTTTGCCGCGGCGCGGCTACGCTCGCGGCGTGCTTCCGGACTTCGACCTCGACGTCGCCCAGGACTTCGGCACCGCGCTGCTGCTCGGGGCGCTGCTCGGCGTCGAACGGGAGAAGCGGAACATGCGCGAGGGCTTCGGCGTCGCCGGCCTGCGCAGTTTCGTGCTGCTGGCGCAGCTGGGGGCGGTCGGCGGCTTCCTCGGAGTGAAGCTGCAGATGCCGTGGATGCTGCCGGCGACTTTGGCGGCGGCGACCGCGGCGGTGATTGCCGGCTACTTCGCGGCGCTGCGCCAGCGGCCCGACCAGATCGGCCTGACCACCGAACTCGCCGCCGTGGCCGCATGCCTGATCGGGGCGCTGGCGACCACCGGCCACCGCGAAGTCGCGGTCGGGCTCGGCGTCGGCACCGCGGCGCTGCTCGCCTACAAGCAGCCGCTGCACGACCTGGTCGGCCGCCTCGGCTGGGAGGACGTGCTGGTGGGGCTGCGCCTCCTGCTGGCGACGTTCATCGTGCTGCCGCTGCTGCCCGACCGCGCGGTCGATCCGTGGGGCGCGATCAATCCGTACAAGCTGTGGCTGCTGGTGCTGCTGATCGCCGGCCTGTCGTTGGTCGGCTACGTCGCGACGCGCTGGCTGGGGCCCGGGCGCGGCATCGCCGTGACCGCAGTGGCGGGCGGGCTCGCCAGTTCGACCGCGGTGACGCTGGCGATGGCGAAACAGAGCCACGAGCCGGGGGCGATGCCGAACCAGCTTGCTGGCGGCGTGCTGCTGGCCTGGAGCGTGATGTTCGCGCGCGTGCTGGTCACGGCGGCAGTCGTGTGCCCGGTGCTGTTGCCGGCGATGGCGCCGGCGTTCGCCGCGATGACGCTCGCCTGTGCCGGCGCCGCGGTCGTCTGCCTCCGGCGCCCTGGCGCCGCGGTGATCGCGCCGGCGCTGGCGGTCAAGAACCCGTTCTCGCTGCTCGCGGCGGGCAAGTTCGCGCTGCTGTTCGCGGTCGTGCAGCTGGTGCTGAAGCTGGGCCAGGAGCACCTGCCGGCGGGCAGCGTGCACGTGGTCGCGGCGCTGGCCGGCCTCACCGACGTCGACGCGATCACGCTGGCGATGGCCGAGCGCGCGCGCCAGGTGCCTGCGGACGCCGGCCTCGCGGTGACGGCGATCGTGGTGGCATGCGTCGCCAACACCCTGGTGAAGGCGGGCATGGCGGCCGGCATGGGCAAGGGCCTCGGCCGCGGCGTCGTCGCCGGTGCCGCCATCGCGCTGGTTGCCGGGATCGTCGTGCTGCTCGCGGTGTGAACGGTCAGCGCCTGTCGAACAGCGCGCTGGCGTTGGCGAAGGTCAGCGCCGCCGCGTCGGCGAGCGCAATGCCGCGCACGGCGGCCAACGTACTCAGCGTCTCGACCAGGAACGCCGGTTCGTTGCGCTGCCCGCGCCGGCGTTGCGGCGGCAGGAACGGCGCATCGGTCTCGACCACGATGCGGTCGGCCGGCGCGGCGGCAGCGACCGTGCGCAGCGCGTCGTTCTTCGGGTAGGTCAGTGGCCCGGCGAACGACAGGTACAGGCCGAGATCGAGGGCCTGCTGGGCGTCGGCCAACGTGCCGGAGAAGCAGTGCATGACGCCGCGCACCCTGGCTTCGCTGCGCAGCACCGCGAACAGCGGCGCGAAGGCGTCGCGGCAGTGGAAGATCACCGGCAGATCGAGATCGCGCGCCAGTTGCAGGTGCGCGCGCAGCGAGCGTTCCTGCTGGGCCAACGGCGTGCGGTCGCGGAAGCAGTCGAGCCCGGTCTCTCCGAGCGCCGTGCAGTCCGGACTGCGGGCCAGCGCCTCGATGGTCGGCCACTCGGCGTCGAACCGCGAACTGTCGTTGGGATGCAGGCCCGCACTCCAGCGCACGCCCGGCAGCCGCGCCAACTCGCGCGCGGTCGCGCTGGTCGCCGCGTCGATGCCGACGACCAGCATCGCACTGACTTCGGCGGCGAGGGCGTGTGCGTGGTCGATGTCGGCGGGCACCTTGCCGTCGAGGCCGAGATGGCAGTGGGTGTCGAAGACCTGCATCGCGACGGAAAATACCCGACGGCGGCTACAGTAGCCGCCATTGCTGCCGCGACCTCCCTTGCCGCGGCGCCACCTGACGATGACTCCGACCGCCTCCTTCGTTCTCTCCGTCCTCGTTGCCACTTCTGCTGCCGTCGCCGTGACGTTCGCGCTGCGCACCCCGGAGGCACCGGCTGCGCCGAATGGGTTCACCGATGTGCAGCGCGAACTCACCGAACTGCGCGCAGCCAACCAGAAGCTGCAGCAGCGCCTCGAAGCACTCGCCAGCGCTGCGCCGGTCGCGGCGTCGCCGGCCTCGGCGGAACGCAGCGCGGCCCCGACGGTGTCGCAGGAGCAGATCGCCGCTGCCGTCGCCGCCTACCTGAAGAACGCCGCCGGTCCCGAATTGGCCGACGCGGCGGCGGTGGCGGCCGTGCCGAAGTTCGATCTCGATGCCGACTTCGCCGCGCTCAAGGTGAACTACTGGGAGGACCCGAGCGGTTGGAAGCGCGCACACGCCGCCGGGAAGATGGACGAAGTGATCAAGAAGTTCGAGGCACTTGCGAAGGCGTCGCCCAACGACACCAAGGTGCAGATGGAACTGGCCAACGCCTACATGGCGTACCTGCAGCTCGACCAGACCAAGTGGCAGCTGTCGATGAAGGCGGACGGCGTCTACGACCGGGTGCTGGATCTCGACGACAAGCACTGGGAGGCACGCTTCACCAAGGCCGTCAGCTACACCTTCTGGCCCGACTTCCTCGGCAAGAAGAAGGACGCGATCACGCACTTCGAGACGCTGGTCGCGCAGCAGGAGACGATGCCGCCGCAAGAGCACGAAGCGGAGACCTACCTGTACCTGGGCAACCTGCTCGAGGCCCGCGACGCGGCGAAGGCCAAGGAAGTCTGGGCCAAGGGCGCGCGGCGGCATCCCGCGAACCAGGAACTCGCGAAGAAGAGCAAGTGACGCGTGACTGTCGGCGGCCCGCCCCGCGCGCGCTGGAGGACATCGACGCGGGGCCACGGGCGGCGAACGGGGGCCGGTGGGCAACGTCCGGGCCGTTGGCGATAGCATCCCGGTCCACGCCCATGGCTTCGCCCCGGCTGTCCGCAAGTGGTTCGGTGAGCCTGCTCGCCGCCCTGCTGCTCAACGGGTGCAGCGACCGGACCTCGGCTGCCACCGAGGCCGATCTGGCCAGCGCACTCGCGAGCGCGGGCACGAGCAGCAAGGTCGTGTTCGTCGACTTCGGGGCCGAGTGGTGCGGCCCGTGCAAGCGGCTGGCGTTGACCACGCTCGCCGACCCGGGCGTCGACGAGTGGCTTCGCAAACATGCGATCTTCCTGCGCGTGGACATCGACCAGTCCCCGGCGCTGGCGAAGGAGTTCCGGGTCGACTCCGTGCCGACGATGCTGTTCCTGCGCCCGGACCGCACGGAACTCGGGCGCATCACGGGCTACGTCGACGCTGCGAAGTTCCTGCGCGATGCCGAGGACCGGTTGCGCGGCATCTCGTCGCTCGACCAGGCGCGCAAGGCCGCTGCGGAGGCCCCGAACGACTGCATGAAGCAGTTCGAACTGATGCAGGAGGCGCGGCGGGCGAGTCAGTACGACGACGCCCTCGCCGCCGCCGCCGTGTACTGGCGCAAGAGCCGCACGGACATGGCTCAGGCCGGCGTGCGCCTGTCCTTCTTCGTGTCGGAGATGGCGCGCCTCGCCGACGCGCATGCGCCAGCGCAGGCGCGCGGGCAGGAGTGGATGGCCGCGGCCCGCGACCAACTCGTGGCCGGCAAGAACCTGACGCAGGCAGCCAACGAACTCGCGGCGCTCGCGCGCGAGCTGCACCAACCGCTGGCCGTGCTGGATGCCGCGGACGCCCTGACGGCCAAGGGCGACGAGGCCAGGCGTGCGTTGCGCGCGTTGGCAGCGGCGGCCACCAAGGAGCTCGTCGCCGATCGGCGTTACGCCCTGGTGGTCGACGGTGGTGCTTGCGAGCCAAAGGCGGTGAAGGGCAGGCTCGCCATGATGCGGGGAATGGCCAGCCGCACCGGCGCGAAGAACCCGGAGTCGGAGAGCAACCTGCGTCGCTTCGCGGCCGAGGAGGCCCTGCCAGCTTTTGAAGCCCTCATCGGTGTCGGCCGGATCGACGACGCACTGGCGATCGCCGAAGTCGCCCTCGCCGACGCCGACAGGGACCTGCGCGAACTGTTCGGCAGCGCGGCCCGCCGCGCCGGCCACGCGGAACTCGTCGACCGCCTGCCGCGGTGACATCGTTCACCGCGCCACCTTCCGGACGCTCGTGTCCCTCAGGCCGGCTCGGCGACCACGATGAGCTCGTCCTGCGGGTTGACGTAGAAGTTGGCCGCGCGCAGCAGCGCCAACGGCTTCGCCAGCAGCGCGGCAACGCCGCCGAACCGCCCGGCGCGTTCGGCCAGGAAGCCGAACGACACGTACTTGCCGGCGAAGCGCGACGTCATCGCCAGTTCGCGGAAGCCGCAGTTGCGCAACAACGCGCGCAGCGTGTCCGGCGAGAAGTGGTACAGGTGCTCGTCGTGCTTGTAGTGGTGCCAGCGCTTGCCGAGCACGCGCGCCCAGCGCGACGCCACGTTCTGGGTCTCCAGCAGGAGCCGCCCGCCCGGCTTGATCAACGCGCGCATCTGGCGCAGCAGTGCCTGCGGATCGGGCACGTGTTCGATCACGTCCCACGCGGTGACCAGGTCGAACGACTGCTGCGCCCAGCCCTTCGCGGCGACCGCCTCGTCGAGCAGGCCGACGTGGATGCGCTCGCCGCCCAGTTCACGCACTGCGTGCGTGGCGATCGCCGCCGACAGCTCGCAGCCGTGCACGTCGTGGCCGTGCTCGCGCGCGACGCGCAGGAAGTAGCCGGCAGCGCAGCCGACGTCGAGCACGCGCGCCCGGGGCGGCAGCCAGCGCGACACCAGCGCCATGCGCTTCCTGAACGTCTTCAGGTACAGCTCCGCCTCGCTGGCGTAGTCGGCGTAGCCGCGGGTCTTCGGGTTCGCGCTCTGCCAGTAGCTGGCGTCGTAGACGTCGCGCAGCGCCTGGCCCGACAACCGCGGCGTCACGTAGACGAGGCCGCAGCGGCAGGTGAACACCCGGAACGGACCGTCGGTGAACTTCAGCGTGCGCTCGCCGCTGCCGCACAGCTGGCAGCTCGTGATCTCGACGGTGTCCGGGGGTGGCGGCGTGCCGCCCCCGGCCTCGGCGTTCGCGGTGCTCGCCGTCGCCATGGCTACCGGAGGCCGTTCCCGGTCCGCGGCGCGCTGCGTTCGAGGAAACGCTTGCGGCAGATGGTGCGGAACATCTTCCACGCGGTCTTCGCCTGCCGCGCGAAGGTGTCCGAGTGCTTGCTCTCGCCGCCCATGCGTTTGCTGTAGGTGACCGGCACCTCGATGATGCGGCAGCGTTCCTGCAGCGCCGCGCACATCATCTCGGGCGAGAACGCCGGCCCGGTCTGGCGCAACCGCGGCCGGATCTTGTCGAACGTGACGCGGGTCAACGCCCGGAACGTGCAGCCGACGTCGGTGAAGCGCGGCTCCGACGGCCGCAGCCAGCACAGCTGCAGGAACTTGGCCATGAACACGTTGCCCCACCGCAGCAGGAACCGCATGTTGGCGCCCTGCTCGACCATCTGCCGCGTGGTGCGCGTGCCCATCACCATGCCGGCGTCGTCCAGGTAGACGAGCAGCTTGACGACGTCGCGGGCGCGGAAGCTGCCATCGGCTTCGACCAGCACCAGGATGTCGCCCGTCGCGGCGCTCATGCCGGCCAGCAGTGCCGAGCCATAGCCGGGGCGGCTCTCGGCGACGACCCGGGCGCCGGCCGCCGCCGCCAGTTCGGCGGTGCGGTCCTTGCAGTTGTTGTCGACGACGACGATCTCGTCGAGGTGGGGTTCCTGCCGGAACTCGGTCACGACCTCCTGGATCGTCTCCTCCTCGTTGTAGGCGGGGATCACCAGCGAGACGGTCCGGTCGCGGAACATGCGGGGCGGGAAGGATACCGGCTGGGCGCACCGGAGCCATCGCACGTCGCGGTGTCGTCCCGGGCCCGGAACGGCGCCGCCCGCAGGGCGCCGCAGCGCCGGTGCGACCGCCGCCACGCATCGGCGGACGCTGAACCGCGGCAGCGGCCTTTCCGTTTGGCGGTCGATCGGGCCCCTCCTAACCTGCCGCCGAACCGTCATGCACACGCCGATCCTCGCTACGTTGGCACTTCTGCTGTTCACGCCGTCGCTCGCCTGCGCGCAGGGGAGCAACCCGTCTGCGCGCAAGAAGGGCACCATCTGGAAGGACGAAGTCGACACGCTGATCGACGTGCTGGTCGACAGCGAACGCGCCGCGAAGCTGCCGGCGCTCGGCGGCGATTCGGCGCTGGCGACCGCGAAGATCCTGGCCGCGATGGCGAAGTGCCACCGCCGCTACTACTGGCCCGGCGACGTGCCCGCGGTCACGCGCTCGGTCGACTTCCTGATCCGCCACCGGCGGCAGGACGGTGGCTTCGGCGACGCCGAGACGACCGCGTGGGTGGTCGACGCGCTGTCGCTGCTGCCGCTCGACGCGAGCGCGTTCGGCGAGGAAGTGGCGCAGGCGCGCGCGTTCCTGACCCGGCAGGCGGCGAAGGTGCCGGTGTTCCAGGACCGGGTCCAGGCCGTGCTCGACCAGGTGCGCGCCGACGTGTTCCCGCAGCACCTGGGCAAGGAGGCGGGCGGCAAGGTGAGGCCGTGGCTGCAGTCGCCGCAGGGTCTCGTGCGAACCGAGGCTGCCGAGGCGCTGGTGCAGCTGGTCGCCTGCCAGGTCGCCAACAAGGCGTTGGACCGCGGGCGCGCGGGCCAGGATCCGAAAGCGGCGCCCGCGGTGACCTGGTCGCCGGCCCAGCAGAAGGCGTACGCCTGGCTGCTCGGCCAGCAGAAGCACGGCGTGTTCCACTTCACGATGGGGGACAAGTCGTTCCCCGATCCGGCGTTCACCGGCTTCGGCCTGTTCGCGCTGCAGACCAAGCCGAAGGACAAGCGCACCGCCGACGAGCAGCAGTTCCTCGACGAAGGCCTGCGCTGGCTGCTCGCCAACCAGAACGACGACGGCACCTTCGGCGAGCAGGTCGTCAACTACACGACCTGCGTGGTGGTCGGTGCCTTGCACAAGTCGGGGGACCCGGCGGCGCTGCCGGCCCTGGCGAAGGCGCAGAAGGCGATCCTCGGCTTCCAGAACAGCGAAGCCGGCGGCTACCAGAAGGGCGACCGCGACTACGGCTCGATCGGTTACGGCAACAGCCAGCGCGGCGACCTCAGCAACCTGCACTTCTCGCTCGAAGCGCTGCGCCAGACCGGCCTGCCGGCCGACCACGAGGCGTTCCAGAAGGCGTTGGTCTTCCTGCAGCGCACCCAGAACCTGAAGTCGGTGAACGACTTCAAGGGCAAGGTCCCCGACCCCGACCGCCAGGACGTCGTGCTCGACGCGGTCCCCGGCAACAACGGCGGTGCCGCCTACTACCCGGGCAACAGCGCCGCCGGCTACATCGTGCACCCGGACGGCACCTCGGAGCCGCGCAGCTACGGCTCGATGACCTACGCGCTGCTGAAGTCGTACACGCTCGCGGGCGTGCCGGGCGACGATCCGCGCGTGCAGGCCGCGGTGCAGTGGATCGCCGACAACTGGACGCTGGCGGTCAATCCCGGCGCCGACCCGGCGCTGGGTGAGAAGGTCCAGTACCAGGGCCTGTTCTACTACTACATGGTGCTGGCGCAGGCGCTGGATGCGGCGAAGGTCGCGACCGTCAAGGTGTCGAAGACCGACGACAAGGGTGCCGTCAAGGTCGAGGAAGTCGACTGGCGGAAGGCGCTGCGCGCGCACCTCGAGAGCATCCAGCAGCCCGATGGCACCTGGATCAACGGCAAGAACGAGCGCTGGATGGAGAACCTGCCGCTGCTCTGCACCTGCTACGCGATGGTGGCGCTGGAGCGCTGCCAGTGACCGCGCCGCCGCTGGTGCTGCCGGCGGCACCGGCGTGGTTCCGGTTCGAACAAGGGCCCGGCGCGCACCTCGGTGCCGTCGATCCGCAGCGCGGGCGCTGGTTCGATCTCGGGCCGCTCGACGCGATGGCGCTGCTGGCGCGCGGCGAACTGCGCGCCGCTGACCTCGCGGCGCGCATGGCCGGAGCCCCGGTGATTGCGCAACCGACGCGCTTCCTGAAGCCGGTGCCGCGCCCCGGCAAGATCCTGTGCCTGGCCAAGAACTACGTGGCGCACGCCAAGGAGTTCGGCGCCGAAGCACCGAAGGAACCGATCTTCTTCGCCAAGCTGCCGGACACGCTGATCGCGCACGGCGACGAGGTCGTGATCCCGCACTGGCTCGACAGCCGCGTCGACCACGAGGCCGAGCTGGGCCTGGTGCTCGGCTTCCACGATCCGCACGGCAAGGGCGCCAAGTACGTCGACGAGGCGGGCGCGCGCCCGCTGGTCGCCGGCTACACGGTGCTCAACGACGTCACCGCGCGCAAGCTGCAGGGCCAGGACCGCGACCAGAAGTACCCGTGGCTGCGCAGCAAGTCGCTCGACACGTTCTGTCCGTTCGGCCCGTTCGTGGTGCCCGCCGATGCGTTCGCTGCCGACGACCTGCAGATCACGATGCGCGTCAACGGCGCCGTCAAGCAGCAGGCGCGCACCAGTGCGATGGTGTTCCCGATCGAACAGGCGCTGGTGGCGATGGCGCGCTGCACCACGCTGCGGCCCGGTGACCTGATCGCGATGGGCACACCCGAGGGCGTGGGGCCGGTGGTGCACGGCGACGTGATGGAGGTCGAGATCGAGAAGCTCGGCGTGCTGCGCAATCCGGTGGTCAAGGAAGCGGCGCGCTGACGATGTCCGCGCGCGCCCGCCTCGCGATCAGCGCGTGCGTGTTCGTCGCCGTCGCCGTGCTCGGATGGCGCGAGCCCGGGCCATCGGGCGATGGCACCGCGTACCTGTGGATGGCGCAACAGTTCGCGCTCGGGAACTGGAGCGAGGCGCTGTCGACGGTCTTTCCGCCAGGGTTCCCGCTGGCGATGGCGCCGCTCATCGCGCTCGCCATCGACCCTTGGGCGGCGGGCGTGCTCGTCGGCGCGGCGTGCCTCGCGCTGCTGGTCGTACCGGTGGCTCGCATCGCCGCCGATCTCGCTCCGGGCACTGCGGCGCCGACGTGCGCGGCGCTGCTGCTGCTCGGGTCGCCCCACCTGCTCAACGTCGCCGCCGAGGTTTACAGCGAGCCGCCGTTCCTGCTGCTGATGGCGTGGGGCACCGTCGCCGGACTCGCGCGACGTTGGTGGTGGTGCGGCGCGTTGGCCGGGGCCGCGTACTGGGTCCGTCCGGAGGGTCTGCTGCTGGCGGTGAGCTTCGTGCTGGTCGCGCCACGCCGTGCATGGCGCGGGCTGGTCGGCGCCGCCGCCGGAGTGTTGGCGCTCGGGCTGCTGCGCGCAGCCGCTGGCCAGGGCGTCGATCCGCTGCCGATGCTCGCGTTCCATGAACTGCGCGACGACCTGCCGCACCGCGGCGACGTGCTGCACAACCTGCTGGAGGTGCCGATCCAATGGGTCGAGTCGCTGGGCGTCGCGTCGCTGCTCGCGCTGGCCGGCCTGCGGCACTGCCGCGGCATCGCCCTCGCACTGCCCGCCCAGATCCTGCTGCAGACCGGCGCGATCCTGACGTTCGTCGTCAGGAAGCGGTTCTTCCTGTCGTGCGCCGTGCCGGTGCTCGCGCTCGCCGGCCGCGAACTCGCGGCGTGGCCGGTTCGCGTGCGGCGCAGCGCGCTCACGATCGTGGTCGCGGCGGGCCTGGTGCTCGCGTGGCCCGGCAGCGATCCGAACCGCGCCGCCGAGGTCGAGGTCGGTCGCTGGCTCGCGCAGCGCCTGCCGCCCGGGGCGGCGATCGTCACCGACCTGATGCGCGTCGCGTGGTTCGCCGGCCGCCGCCCGCCACCGCCGCGCCATTTCTCGTCGGCGCAGCTGCTGCAGCAGGCGAACGATCCCGCGGTGCAATGCGTCGTGCTGAGCAGCCGCAGCCAGCAGGCGCAGTTCGCCGCGGTCGAGGCCGGAATCGCCGCGTCGTTTGCGCGGGTCGAACTGCCGGTGTCACTGCGCGAGCTCGCCGGCGATCGCGGCATCGTGGTGTTCCTGCGCCGCTGACTGCGCGGAACGCCACGCGAACGCCAGCGCCAGGCCGAGCAGCAGCAGGTCGCCGACCGTGACGACATAGAGGCTGTTGAGCCACTCGTCGGCGTCATCGCCGACCAGATCGCCTCCTGGCAGTGCACAGACGACGAACCACAGACCGAGTGCGGTGCGCACGAGCCCACGGCCGGGCCGTGTCGCCGCGTGCAGCACCAGCACCAGCACGGGCAGCAAGGCGACGTGGTGGCCTTTCCAGGCGATCGGGCTCAGCAGCAGCGTCAGCACCAGCGTGCCGGCGACCGACCACAGCCTCGCGGCGGCGTCGCGGCGGGCGCGCCAGGCGGTCGCGAGCACCGCCAGAACCAGCAGCAGGCTTGCTGTGCGCACCAGCCAGCCGACAACCACCACGGGCAGCCCGAGGCCGGCGGGCACACCCCACGCCACCCGCGCGGCGAACTCCGGCGGCACGTCGCCGCACCAGCGCGCGACGCAGAAGCGCAACGCCTGGTTCATCCACTCGAACGGCGGGAACCCGTACGCCGGGACCGACCACGGGTCGGCCTGCGTCGCCATCGCCACGCTGCCGGCGAACCACCGCGTGAACGGTGCGGTGTCGCCGCGCAGCAGCAGCAGCGTCACCAACAGCAGGCCGGCGGCCCACGTCGCGGTGAACGCCAGGGTGCGCCAGCGTCGGAACACCAGCAGCAGCGGCACGAGCCACAGCATCGTCGGCTTGGTCACCAGCGACACGGCGAGCCACAGGCCCGCGCGCCCGTTCGCACCGCGTTCGCTCGCCGCGAACGCCGCCAGCCCCAGTGCCACGTTGATCAGGTTGCCGCCGCCGCCGTGGGTGTCGCGCAGCACGAACCGCGAACCGAGCACGAACGTGCCGAGCCACAGCCACTGCCAGCGCGAGTCGTAGGCGGGCGGGGGTGCCCGTGGCTCGACGAGCCGCCGCAGCGTCCACGCGCACCAGGCCAGCGCGCCGAGCTGCAGCAGCGCCCAGCAGAGCCGCGCTGCGCGCAGACCGAAGGCTGCTTCGACCAGGTGGAACGGCGCCGTCAACAGCCCGAACGACGGCGGGTACGGCGCGTGCAGCGGGCGTTCCGGCGCGTCCGGATCGGAGCGCCAGCCGGCGTACACGTCGTCGCCGTGCAGCAGGCGACGGCCGAACTCGAGGTGGTCGAGCAGCACACCGCGCGTCGGCTTGCGGCCGGCGGCGCGGCCGACCAGCACGACGGCGACGAGCAGCCAGATCGCCCACCAGGCGTACCGGCGCCAGGGCCGAGCGCTCGACGCGGCGGTCAGAATCGCAGCGTCTCGATCGTGTTGGTGGTCGCCGAGGCGTCCTGGCCGCCGAACAGGATCAGCGTGCCGTCGGGCATCAGGTCGGCGACGTGGCCGCCGCGCGGGGCGAGCAGGTTCGGCGCTGGCGCCCACGAGTTGCTGGCCGGGTTGAACACCTCGACGTTGGCGATCGAGGTCGGCGCCAGCAGCGTACCCTGGGCGCCGCCGGCGACCACGACGCGGCCGTTGGCGAGCCGGGTCGCGCTGTGCAGCGCGCGCGCGGTCGGCATGTTCACCGTTGCCCAGCTGTTGTTGGTGTAGTTGTAGACCTCGGCGCCGCTGATCGGCGCTGCGGTGGTCGCCCCGAGCAGGCTCGGCACGTTGACGCCGCCGGTCATCAGCACGCGGCCGTCGGCGAGCGTGACCTGGTTGTAGTGATGGCCGGCGCGGCCCTGGCTCATGTTGGTGCCGTTGGTCCAGGTGTTGGTGCCCGGGTTCCAGCGCTGCACGGCGGTCGTGCTGACCGCGTTGATCGGCACGCCGAACAGGAACGACGGCTGCACGCCGCCCGACACCATCACCTGGTTGTTGCCGAGTCGCGTCAGCGCCGGCGCCAGCCGCGGCCCACCGATCGCCGGCCCGGCGCTCCACGTGCCGGTCGCGGGGCTCCAGAACTCGACGCTGCTCAACGTCGCCGTGATCGCGGCGACCGCGTCGGGCTGCAGCGTCGAGGTGCCGCCGGCGACCATCACCCGGCCATCGGCGAGCAGGCAGGCGGCGTGCAGCGTGCGCGGCGTCGCCATGCTGCCGGTGGCGCTGAACGAGTTGCTGGCCGGATCGTAGATCTCGCAGGTGGCGAGGGTGCCGCCGCCGGCGTTGACGCCGCCGATCAGCAGCACGCGGTTGTCGGGCAGCCGCACCGCCAGGTGCAGGGCCCGCGCCGAGGTCATGTTCGGGCCGGGCACCACGTCCATGTGCCGGAAGTCCCACAGCTCGGTCGTGGCGAGCCCGGTCGCCGCGGTGAGCGTGCCGGTGCCGCCGCCAGTCAGCAGCACGTCGTGCGCGCCGCCGTTGTTGTCGGCGGCGACCAGCCCGGCGGCGAAGGCCCGCGCCTGCGTCAGCGCGTCCGGCGCCAGCACCCCGGTGTCGGGCAGGCCGGTCTGCGTCACCACGTCGTTGCCGAGTGCGCCGAAGAACGGCACGCCGAGGTTCAGGATCACCGTCTGCCAGTGCAGCACGATCGCGTTGATCTGCGGGTCGTTCGGCAGCGCGATCGAGTAGCTGGCGCTGCCGGTCGGCGACGTGATCGCGAAGGTCATCAGGCTCAGCAGGTCGGTGCCGACCGCCAGCCAGCGTGGGTCGAGCGGATCGATCAGCGCCAGCGGCGTCGGGCCGGCGTTCGCCGACACCAGGAACAGGGCCGCCTGGATGATCGGCGCGCTGCTGATCTGCAGGGTCAGCGTGTCGCCGAGCCGCGCCGCGGTCAGCTTGTCGTAGTTGTAGTCGTTCTGCGCGAGGAGGCCGCTGGCGGCGGCGAGCAGGGGGAACGTGGCGCGGGCGAGCATGGAGTTCTCGTGGGAAGGGCCGGCGAGGGCTCGGGGCGAGCGCCGGAAGCGTAGCCGATGGGCGCACGGCCGTCTGGGGGCGCAACCGCGAGGCAGTGGCTCAGCCGCCGTCCATCTCGTCGGGGTCCTCGACGCAGACGTCCTCGTCGCGCGCGTCCAGGAATCCCGGCGGCAACGACACCACCTGCGTGCTGGCGTTCTTGCAGCGCCGAGCACGCAGCGCGATCTCCGGGTACGGCACCTCGCGCGGCAGCGCCGCCAGCAGCGCCTCGAGCCCGGCCATCGTCGCCACCATGTGCAGCGCGGGCAGCTCGCGCTTGGTGTGCGGGAAGCCCTTCAGGTACCAGCCGGTGAACTTGCGGATCTGCCGCATGCCGTGGTGTTCGCCGAAGAAGCCGACCAGCAGGCGCGCGTGCTCCCGCATCGTGTCGATCACGGCGCCGAGGTCCGGCGGCGGCGGCGGCTCCTGGCCGGTCAGCACCGCGCACAGTTCGCCGAACAGCCACGGCCGGCCGAGGCACCCGCGCCCGACGACGACGCCGTCGCAGCCGGTCTGCCGCAGCATGCGCAGCGCGTCCCAGCACTCGAACACGTCGCCGTTGCCGAGCACCGGGATCGTCGTCACGTGCTGCTTCAGCGTCGCGATTGCGTTCCAGTCGGCTTCGCCCGAATAGAGCTGCGCCGCGGTGCGCGCGTGCAGCGCCACCGCCCGCGCGCCCTCGCCCTCACCGATGCGGCCGGCGTCGAGGAACGTCAGCAGCGACTCGTCGATGCCCTTCCGGAACTTGATCGTGACCGGGATCGCACCGGCGCTCTTCACCACCGCGCGCACGATCTTCTGCAGCAGCTTCGGCCGCACCGGGATCGCCGCGCCGCCGCCGGCCGCGGTGACCTTGCGCACCGGGCAGCCGAAGTTCATGTCGATGTGGTGCACGCCCCATTCGCCGACCAGGATCTTCGTCGCCTGCGCCAGCGTCTCCGGGTTGGTGCCGTAGAGCTGCAGGCTGCGGCGCCCGGTCTCGTCGGCGCCGAACGACGCCAGCTGCAGCGTGCGGGCGTGGCGTTCGACGAACGCCCGCGCCGTGATCATCTCGCTGACGTAGAGGCAGCGGTCGGCCGAGAAGCGGCGGCACAGCGTGCGGAACGGCGCGTTGGTGATGCCGGCCATCGGCGCCAGCACCACCGGCGGATCGACCACGATCGGGCCGAGGCGCAGCGGCGCGAACTCGCCGGGACGGGCGACCGGCACGTCGCGGTTGAACGGGCTGCGCAGGCTGGCCGGAGGGGACGTCATCGCTGCCGGTCCGGGTGCTTGCGCCGGGTGCGCGCGGCCTGCGGCTGCGGATACTGGTGCCCAGGAGAGGACTTGAACCTCCAAGGGATGTTACTCCCGCTAGGACCTGAACCTAGTGCGTCTGCCAATTCCGCCACCTGGGCATCAAGTGGGGGACGGGGAAGGTAGCGAGGCGGTCCGGCGATGCAAGCGCGCGCTGCCCCTTTCGCCGGGGCGGCCGCCGACGCTTGCCAGCGCCCCGCGGATCCCGTAGCGAGAACGCGATGGCGCAGCCGGCCGACAAGAAAGCGCCGCCGACGGAAACGCTGGTCGGCGAGAACCGGAAGGCGCGCTTCCACTACGAGATCGTCGAGCACTACGAAGCGGGGCTGGTGCTGCAGGGCACCGAGGTCAAGGTGCTGCGCGGCCGGCAGGTCAGCCTCGACGAAGCCTACGCGCGCTTCGACGGCGACGAGCTGTGGCTGATCGGCGCCACGATCCCCGAGTACAGCCACGGCAACCTGCGCAACCACGAACCCAAACGCCGGCGCAAGTGCCTGCTGCACGCGCGCGAGCTGAAGAAGCTCAAGGCGAAGGCGCAGATCAAGGGACTGACGATCGTGCCGCTGCGCATCTACTTCGGCGCCCGCGGTTTCGCCAAGGTGACGCTCGGCGTCGGCAAGGGCCGCAAGGTGCACGACAAGCGGCAGCACCTGAAGGACAAGGAGATGAAGCGGGAGATCCGGCAGGCATGAGCGCGGCCGTGCTGCTGTTCGTCGGCGACGACTACGAGGACCTCGAACTGTGGTACCCGGCGCTGCGCCTGCGCGAAGCCGGCGTGCAGCCGGTGTTCGCCGGCCCGCAGGCGAACACGACCTACCGCGGCAAACACGGCTACCCGGCGCGCAGCGACGTCGCGATTGCCGATGCCGATGGCCGGTCGTTCGCCGGCGTCGTCGTGCCGGGCGGCTGGCTGCCCGACAAGCTGCGCCGTGACCCCCGTGTGCTCGACCTGGTGCGCGGCTTCGACCGCGAGCGCAAGCTGGTCGCCAGCATCTGCCACGGGCCGTGGGTCTGCATCTCGGCCGAGGTGGTGCGCGGCCGGCGTTACACCGGCTCGGCCGGGATCAAGGACGACCTCGTCAACGCCGGCGCCCGCTTCGAGGATGCGCCCGCGGTGGTCGACGGCCACCACGTCTCGGCGCGCAAGCCCGACGACCTGCCGGCGTTCGCGCGCGCGCTGCTGGCGGTGCTGGGGCGGTCGTGAACCCGGGGCGCCGGTCGCGCAGGAAGAAGCTGCTGTTCGCCGGCGTGCCGCTGCTGCTGCTGCTCGCGCTCGGCGAGGTCGCTGCGCGCACCTTCCGTGACCACCGCACGTTCTCACCCGTCGCCTCGGCCAACTACCGCGACCAGCGCATCGACCTGATCCGGCGCGGCTACCCGGCGGCCCACGACCCGCTGCTCGGCTACGTGCCGCGGCCCGGGTTCGCCAGCGCCGACAACCGCTGGCAGGTCATGGTGTCGATCGACGAACGTGGCCTGCGCCGGAATGGCGAGCGGCCGCGACCTCCCGGTCCCGGCGGCGTGCTCGCGGTCGGCGACTCGTTCACCTTCGGCGACCAGGTTGCGGACGGCGACACCTGGCCCGCCCGGCTCGAGCAATTGCTCGGCCGCCCGGTGTGGAACGGCGGCGTGTTCGGCTACAGCTTCGTGCAGACCGTGCTGCGGGCCGAGCAGCTCTTGCCGGTGCTGTCGCCCGACACGCTGGTCGTCAGCCTGATCCCCGACGACATCAAGCGCTGCGAGATGAGCAAGCGGTTCACCGAGGTGCCGTGGTACGACCTGGTCGGCGGCGAGCTGGTGCTGAAGAACGTGCCGGTGCCGGACAGCGACGCGAGCCCGCTCGACCGGCAGTACGTACGCAAGCTGCTCGGCTACAGCGCGCTCGCTGACCTGGTCTGCTGGAACGTCGCGCCGGGTTGGTGGGTCGGCGACCAGCGCGAGCTCTACGTGCACCCGCGCGGCACCGGCTCGGTGATCGCCGCGAAGCTGCTGGCCAGGCTCGCGGCATCGTGCCAGGGCCGGAAGGTGCGGCTACTGGTGGTGCTCCAGGACGTCGCGTCCCCGCCGCCGTGGTCGTTCGCCGACGGTGCGCGGCTGCTCACCGATGCCGCGGCGATCGGCGTGGTTTGCCTCGACCTGCGGGCGGCGTTCCTTGCCCTTGCCAAGGAACGTCCCGAACTGCGACACGAGTGGTTTGCCGGGCACATGACCGCGGCCGGCAATGCATGGGTCGCGACGCAGGTCGCTGCGGTTCTCGGACCACGCGGCAAATGAAGCGCGGCCGCGCCCGGCTCTTACGGGTTCGCGCAAGACACTTTCCCAGCCCATCGGGAGAGCCTCCACTTGGCCGCGCTGCGGCCGGTGAGCTACCATCTTTCGTGGATCCTCGATCCCGGTGCGGCCGTCATAAAGCCGTATCGCTGTTTCCTAGTCCCCTGTCTCGCGGGGCCATGCCCCGCACCAAACCCATGCTCACTGCCATCAAGTCCCTTGCCGCGGCGTCCTTGTTCGCCTCGGTCGCTCTCACCCAGGTCGTGATTCCGCCGCACTCCGCGGTCTACAACGGCTTCAGCCGCGGCTACTACTTCGTCGCGCAGACGGCGTTCAACATCGTCTCGCTCGAGCTGCCGACGAACGCGCAGCAGGCGGGCGACACCGCAGGCTTCCTGGTCCGCGTCAACGGGGTGACCGCGCTGCACAGCGTCGGCAACGTCGGACCGGCGATCGTGACCAGCATCCCGATCATCCCGAACGACACCGTCGACATCATCGGCAACTGGTCGCCCGCGGCGCCGGGCAACTTCACCGCCCACAACAGCTACACCGCGACCATGGCCAACTTCGCGACGACGATCAACGGCGTCCCGCACACCATCCAGCGCAACGGCTGGCAGTGGGATATCGGCGTCACGCCGCTGACCGGCGTCTATCTGGCCCCGACCACCGGCCAGATGGGCCGCGTCCTGATGTACGTGTCCGGCGGCTCCGGCACCGTGCTCGCGACCAACACCAGCATCGGCGCGGGCTGCATCGCGTCGTACGCGTCGTTCTACGAGAGCTTCGCGACCGCGGCGGCGTTCGACCTGTCGAACAACGCGATCACGATGATCAGCACCGGCAGTGGCTACGCGGTCACCCCGGGCGGGACCTTCCTCCCGGTCGGCTCGATCCAACCGGTGCCCACCGTGCTCGCGCTCGGTGACGACACCGCGGTCACGACGGCCTTCACGACCGGGTCCTTCCCCGGCTCGACCGGCCTGACCGTCTGCTCGAACGGCTTCGTGTCGACGGCGACCGGCAACGGCACCGGCTTCACGCCCACGGTCGCGACGCTGCTCAACGATCCGGCGACCTCGTTCCGGTCGTGGCACGACTACAACCCGTCGATCGTCGGTAGCGGCACGGTCAAGTGGGAAGAGAGTGCGGCCGTCACCGTCGTCACCTGGGACGGCGTGTGGGACTACGCGGGCACCAGCGTCGCCGACGCCAGCAACCTGCAGTTCCAATTCTATCCGAACGGCAACGTCGTGATCGCCTGGGGCGCCATGTCGACCATCGGCGCCAGCGGCACGGGCCACCTGGTCGGCTACTCGCCGGGCGGCGCCTCGGCTGACCCGGGCAACACGGACATCTCGGCGCTCGTCGCCCTGGTGCTCGGCTCGACCGACGTCATCCCGTTGGGCTTGAGCGCGACCACGCGCCCGATCACCGGCACCAACTGGAACCTGACGGTCAACAACATCCCGGCGACGCAGGCCCTCGGCGTGGACATCTTCGGTCTCGCCGATCCGGGCATCAACGACCTGTTCTTCATCGGTATGCCGAGCTGCGGTCTGCGCGCGTCGCTCGACGTGCTGAACGCCTACATCGGCGGCGGCCCGCACTCGTACAGCCTGGCCATCCCGGCCAACCCGACCCTGCTGAACGCGCACATCTACACGACGTCGGCGTCGTTCCAGGTGCCGCCGGTCAACGCGTTCGGTGCGATCACCAGCAACGGCATCGACGGCAAGATCGGCGACTACTGATCGCTGCTCGAGCGGTCTCCGGATCGCCGCACGACGGCCACGCTGCCTCAGGCAGCGTGGCCGTCGTCGTTCCTGGTGCCCGGGGCGGTAGGGCGTATTACGGCTCGGGCCATCTCCGGGGCCGCCCTTGGGTGGTGCTTGGCCGCGTCGTTGCGTGAGGTAGCATGGGCCACTGCGGCTGTCTCACCGCACGCTGGTCCCAAGGGTGTCGTCTCGTCATCATTGACGGTCGCCCCGCCGGGGCTTCGCGATGTTTCCCCAGCCCCGGGTTCTTTCCGGATTCGACCCATGCAAAGACTACCTCTCGCACTCGCTCTCTCCACCTTGCTGGCCGGCACAGCCGTCGCGCAGATCACCCTGCCTGCCTTCGTCTCCACCTACACCGCGCCGCAGACCCGCGGCTTCTGGTTCCAGGCACCGACGACGTTCGTGGTCACCGGCCTGCAGGCACCCAACGAAGCCGGCCAGCCTTTCCAAGCCCTCGAGTTCATCGATCTCGGCCTCGCGCCACCGCCTGCCTACCCGGCCACGGTCGTGGGCACGCAGCTGCACTACAGCAACAACACCGCCGGCGGCTCCATCGTCCCGACCTCGATCGTGTGTGTCGCCGGCAACTACTACGGCGTGCTCGGCGCGAGCATGGCGTCGGTCGGCTCCACGACGATGTACAACTCGTACGATTCGGTCGGCGCGTACGCCGGCAACATCCTGGGCATCCCGACGACGCTGACCCGGTTCGGTACGCAATTCGGCATCGGTGGCAGCGGCGGCAACCCGTGCTGGTCGGAGGTGGGCGGAACGTTGTGCCGCGTCAACGTGTTCGTCAGTGGCGGCACCGGCACGGTGCTGGCGACCAACAGCAGCATCGGCGCTGGCTGCATCGCCTCGTACGCGTCGTTCTACGAGAACTTCGCGACGGCGGCAGGCTTCGACCTCGCCAACACCGCGATCACGATGATCAACACCGGCAGCGGCTACGCGGTCACCCCGGGCGGCACCTTCCTGCCGGTCGGCGCGATCCAGCCGGTGCCCACCGTGCTCGCGCTCGGTGACGACACCGCCGTCACACAGGCCTTCACGACCGGGTCCTTCCCCGGCTCCACCGGCCTGACCGTCTGCTCGAACGGCTTCGTGTCGACGGCGACCGGCAACGGCACCGGCTTCACGCCCACCGTCGCGACGCTGCTCGGCGACCCGGCGACTTCGTTCCGGTCGTGGCACGACTACAACCCGTCGATCGCCGGTAGCGGCACGGTCAAGTGGGAAGAGAGTGCGGCCGTCACCGTCGTCACCTGGGACGGCGTGTGGGACTACGCGGGCACCAGCGTCGCCGACGCCAGCAACCTGCAGTTCCAGTTCTATCCGAACGGCAACGTCGTGATCGCCTGGGGCGCCATGTCGCTGCTCGGTGCCAGCGGCACCGGCCACCTGGTCGGCTACTCGCCGGGCGGCGCTTCGGCCAATCCGGGCAACACCGACATCTCGGCGCTCGTCGCGCTGGTGCTCGGCTCCACCGACATCATTCCGTTGGGCCTGACCGCGACTTCGCGTCCGGTCACCGGCACCAACTGGAACCTGACCGTCAACAACATCCCGGCGACGCAAGTCATCGGCGTCGACATCTTCGGTGTCGCCGACCCGGGCATCAACGACCTGTTCTTCCTCGGCATGCCGGGGTGCGGCCTGCGGGCATCGCTGGACTTCCTGAGCGCCTACCCGGGCGGCGGCCCGCACTCGTACAGCCTGGCGATCCCGGCCAACCCGACGCTGCTGAACGTGCACATCTACACGACGTCGGCGTCGTTCCAGGTGCCGCCGGTCAACGCGTTCGGTGCGATCACCAGCAACGGCATCGACGGCAAGATCGGCGACTACTGATCGCTGCTGCCGCGGTCTCCGGATCGCCGCACGACGGCCACGCTGCCTCCGGCAGCGTGGCCGTCGTCGTTTTCCGCGGTCTCGTTCATGGCCCTCGTCGGGTGCGGGGCCTTGCGAGCCGGCGACTGTTCGCCGATAACGCGCCCACGACATTTCGGGGGCGATCGGCTTCGACCGGATGCCGACTCGACCTGGGTGGCGCGCCGAGGGCCGGGCACCTCGTAAATCCGACCGGAAACAACCAAGTGCCAACACGCACTACTCCCTCGCTGCCTAAGAACTAGGTGACGAGCGCCGAGGTCTCCTCGCCTGCGGGGGGCCGAGGCGACACACAGCAGGCTGGTCGCGGATGGCTGCTCGGCCCATCCGCGGCGAGACACAGTCGAGCTGGCCAGCGGCGATCCTGTTCGTCGGAGCGACGCTGGCGACACCAATCGACGGACTACGCGCGTAGAGGCCCAGGACGGAGCATCTCGGGACGCGGGTTCGATTCCCGCCGCCTCCACCATTCCCCCGCGCGCTGCGGCGCGCGGGGGTTCCCGCTCGTGTTCCGATGTGCATCTTGATCGTGCTGCGCGGGTTCCACCCGGACTACCCGCTGGTGGTCGCCGGCAACCGCGACGAGCGCATCGACCGGCTGGCGTCGCCGCCGGGGCTGTGGGTTGGCGAACGGCGGGCCGTGCTGTCGCCGCGCGACCGGCGCGCTGGCGGCACCTGGCTCGCGGTTGACGAACGGTTGGCGTTCGCCGGCATCACCAACCTCGCCGGGGTGCCACCGGTGCCGGAGGCGCCGTCGCGCGGTCACCTCGTGCACTTGGTTCTCGACCAACCCGATCTCGATGCCGGTGTCGACGAAGTGCGCCGGCGCGTCGCGGCCGACCCGTACTCGGGATTCCAGCTCGTGGTCGGCGATCGTTCGCGGCTGCTGGTGTTGCGGCACGCTCGCGGTGTGCTGCGCGTCAGCGAGTGGACCGAGCCGGTGCTGGTCGTCACCAACGAACACGAACCAGGGCAGCTGGTGCCGCGCGGATTGTCGCTGGCGACCGCCCCTGTGCTGGCTCTCGACCAGCGCCTCGCGGCCTTGACGACGATCCTGCGCGATCGCGGCGGCGACGGCCAGCACGCGATCTGCAAGCGCGGCGACGGCTACGGCACCGTGTCGAGTTCGCTGCTGGCGATCCCGGACGGCGATCCGCTGCAGTTGCTGTGGCGGTATGCCCCCGGACCGCCGGACGTCACCGACTACCGCAACTACGGCAACCTCGGCCGGCGTCTGCTGCCCGATCCGGACGCTGGCTGACCGCGGGCGGCTACTTGCCGCCGAGTTCCTTCAGGTTGGCGAGCGCATCGTCCTTCGCCCGGGCGACGCGCTCGCGCGCCGCTCCCTGCAGTCGATCGTCGGCGAGCTGCGCCTCGGCGAGCCGGACCGCGCGTCCGTACAGCTCGCGCGCCTTCTGGGCGTTCGCCGGTGAGCGCAGGTGGTAGTGCAGGATCACGCCCGTGTCGTTGAGCAGCTGCGGCGAGTCCGGCTCCTTCTCCATCGCGTGCTGGTACGAAGCCAGCGCGTCGTCGAAACGGCCGGTGTCGCGGCACAGCAGCGCGTGGTTGTTCCAGGCGTCGGCGCTGTCCTTCAGGCACGCGATCACGTGGTTGAGGTCGCGGCTCGCTTCGATGTGCTTGCTGGCGAACGCGCGGTTGGCGAGGAACTCGACGACCGCGCCGACCTGGCCGCGCCGGTCGCCGGCCAGTCCGCGGATCACGTCGGCGAACGTGGGCGCGCCGAGCGCCGCGTAGGTGGCGCCGTGCAGCTCGGCGGCGTCGTGGTCGCCGAGGTTGTAGGCGCACAGGAACAGGTAGAAGTGCGCGTTGGTCGCCGCCGGGTTGCCGGCGAGCGCTTCGGCGAGGCAGGTGCGGGCAGCCTGCCACTCGCCGCCGTCGCTGCGGGCGCGGCCCTCGTGGAAACGCAGCGTCGCCGCCTTGGCCGGCTGCGCATTCGTGGTGGCGGCGTAACGGTGGCGGACCGCGGCGTAGAACGCGGCGCGCGCTTCCCAACCTTGCCCGGCCCACAGCGCGTCGTGGTCGATCGGGGCGTCCGGGTCGACGGCCAGCGCGTCGGCGAAGTGGTTGCGGGCCTCGTCGGGGCGGCGGTCGAGCCAGGCGAGTTCGCCGAGTGCCGTGTGCGGGCGCGGCCGGGTCGGATCGAGCCGTGCAGCTTCCCCGTAGCTCTTGCGGGCCAGTTGGCGCTGGGCATCGATCTGGCCGACCAGGTCCGCGGCTGCCTGTCCGGTCGGCTGTTCGTCGGCGTGGCGCTTCAGCAGCGCGCGCAGCCGGTCGCCGGCGATGCGGCCGAGCAGCATGTGGGCGCCGGCGCGGCCCGGGTGGCGGCGCACGGCTTCCTCGGCCGCAGCCACCGCCTTGTCCCACTGGCCGAGCTGGTAGCGGGCCTGTGCCAGCACCAGGGCACTGTCCTCGTGGTTCGGGTCGACCGCCAGCACGCCCTCGGCGAGATCGACCGCGTCGGTCCACAGCACCTCGGGCTGCAGCACGCCGCGATCGAGTTCGGCCTGCAGCACGAACGTGCGTGCCAGCATCGCCGCGACTTCGACCAGGCCGGGGAAGCGCTTGCGGCCGGCGTCGAGCAGATCGACCGCGGCGCGGAACTGGCCGCTCTGGCCGAGGCACCGGCCGGCGGCGACCAGCCAGTCGGCGCGGTCGGGCTCGGCGCGCGCGAGTGCTACGAACGCGGCGGCGGCATCGGCGAAGCGATGGGACTGCTCGGCGGCGTAGGCG
>JBASWX010000153.1:0-5144 GCA_049276695.1 Planctomycetota bacterium | reverse complement strand
GGGCAGGATCGCCGCCAGCAACTCCTCCATCTGGGCCGGTTCGCCGAACACGAACCGGACCAGCGCCTCGTGGGAACGGATCAGCACCATGCACAGTGCTCAGTGCCCCGATCCGCCGCGCGGTGGCACTTCGCGCGGAAAAACCCTGCAAGCGCCCGGCGGAAGTCAGCCGGCGGCTTCGGCGCGCTGCAGCCACGCCGCGTACGCCGGATCGGCACCCGCCGCACCGACGATCTCGGCGCGGCGCCCCTGCCACAGCGCGTCCAGCCCACAGGCCCGCAACGGCCGCACCGCCAGCTTCGCGAACGCACTGTTCGCCGGCGACTGCCGGAACACTTCGGCGAGCAGCCGCGCGTGTTCCTTGGGGATCGGCGAGCCCAGCTGGTGCAGCACGCCGAGCGCCGAAGCCAGCAACCAGAAGCCCGGCTGCCACCGCGTCTCCTGCAGCGCCGTCGTCTGCAGCCACTGCGTGATGTAGCGCTCGCCGTACAGCCGTTCCTTCGCCATGCCACCGGCCTGCGTCACCACCAGCGCGGCGTGCTGGCCGAGTCCTTCGCAGTAACGCTGCCAGAACGCTTCGTCGCCGATCGGCGGCTGGTGCCCGGCCGGGCCGCCGAGCACCGGCCACAGTTCGGCCATCACCTGCAGCAGCATGCGGCCGAGTTCCGCCATCGTGCCCTCGGTCGCCGCGTGCCCGATGCGCTGTTTCTGGCCGCAGTCGAACACCCACAGGTCGATGCGCCGCCGTTCGCCGTCCACGCGCAGCACGCCGGTGACCAGCAGCGTGTCCTTGCGTTCGCCCTCCGGCACCTGCAGCACCAGCTGCTCCTCCGGCCACGGCCGTCCCATGATCGCCCAGCCACCCTGCTCGGCCATCGGCAGCACCGCTACGCCGCGGTGCGGCGTCGACAACCAGCAGTGCTCGGCGAGGAACAGCGGCAGGCTGCGCGTCAAGCGCCCGAGTTCGTCTTCGCGGCCGGGCGGCAGGCTCGGCTGGCCGTCGACCGCGAGCGCGAAGAACAGCACCGAACGAGCGCCGGCGATCTTCGGCGGCAGCAGCCACGCCGGGTCCTCGAGGCCCGCGTACCAGATCGGCCGGTCGAGCCGGTACAGCCCGACGCGCGGCGGCTGCGACGGTGCCGGTGGCGGCGGCAACTGTTGCAGGCGCAGCCGATCGAACTCGCCGGTGAACGGGTGCAGCTCGGCGCCGACCAGGTGCCCGTAGTGCAGGTGCATCTGGTGCAGCAGGCTCTGGCCCGCCCCGACGTCCTTCTGCTGCAGATGGTGGTGCAGCAACGCCAGGCCGACGTGCGGATGGTGGCGGCCGGGCTGGAAGCGGGGCACCACGAGATCGCGCAGCAGGTCGTGCTGCTGCAGCTGCAACAGGTCGGCGCTGGCCATCACCAGCGCGTCGCTCTCGTTCGCCGCGCGGGTCAACACGTCGCGCCAGATCGCGATGGCGGCGTCGGCCTGCTCGTGCTGCGCGAGGAAGCGCGCGAGCCACAGCGGCGCGCGCCACGCGCCGGGCAGCGCCGCCGCCCGTTCGAGCTCGGCGCGGTAGCCAACTTCGCCGACGATGCGATGGCGGAGCTGCAACCAGCCGTGCACCGCGTCGGCGTGGTTGGCATCGAGCTGCAGCGCCTCCCACAGCAGCGCCTCGGCGCGCGCGGCGTCGCCGCGGCTCTGCGCCAGCATGCCCAGTCCGACACGTGAGGCCGGCGAGTTCGGCCGCTTCTGCTGCAGTTCCAGCAGCGTGCGTTCGGCGGAGTCGAGTTCGCCGGCATCGCGTTGCACCACCGCCAGCACCGACAGCGCCCGCTCGACGTCCTTGTCGATCACCGTGAGCCGGATCGCTGCCGGCAGCACGTCGTTGGCGAAGCCATCGCGCAGCGCCTGCAGGATCACCGCGACCAACTGCTCGGGGTGGCTGCCGTGCGCCTTCAGCAGGTCGGGCAGCACCTTGCTGCGGTACTCGTCGCGCGGAATGCGCACCGGCCGACCAGCACCGTCGCGCGCTTCGATGAACGCGGCGGGCTCGGGCTTGCCAGATGGCGGCGCATTCGCCGCCGGCGCACTCGCCGGCGTCGCGGAGGCGGGAGCAGCTGGAACCGAGGGCGACAGCGGCGCCGTCTGCTTCCCTTCCGGAGTCGGCGGCGGGCTCGCTGCATCCGGAGTCGGCGCCGGCGGAACGTCGGCTGGCTTCTTCTTCAGGAAATCGAACAGACCCATGGTGTCGCCGCGCGCGCCTCGGTTCCGGAATCGGGCGGAGCAGCCTAGCGTGCGACTGCGCGCACCACCACGGCGCGCGCGCAGTCCTGGATCGTCAACCGTTCACCGCACGCCTCCTTGCTCACCGCACGCCGAGCGTCGCCGTGATCGCGTTGCTGTTGGTGAGGCCGAGCGGGTTCGCCGCAAGGTCCATCACGAACGCCTGCTGGCGGAACACCGCCGCGGCGAGCGCGGGCACCCGGCCACCGTGCTCTTTCGCGTGTCCGCGGGCGTGCGCAGGACCCTCGCCGTCGTCGATCGCGGTCACGGCACCGTCCTCGACGGCGGCGGCGCCGACAGCCCTGCCGCATTCGCGGCCTGCTCGCGCGCACACCGTGCCTGCTGCGAGCGCGCGACCCAGTCGAGGTGCAGCGACTCTGCTTCGTCGACCAAGCGCGCATGGCCGATCCAGATCGGCGGCCTGTCCTGCACGAACACGTCGTAGATGCGGGGCCCCGGGCCGCGGTTCGCGATCGCGTAGACCTCGCCCTGGTGTTCGGGGCGCATCGTGCGGGTCGCGGTCTCGGGATCGAAGAAGATCCTCACGGCTTGCTCGTCTCATCGACTGCGCGGTCCTCCGGCGCGGCAGCCGGTGCCACAGCGAAGGCTGACGACACGAACAGGACCAATCGCATGCGAGCTGCGGGCAGCTCGGCAGCCTACTCGCAAACGGAGTCTCCGGGCAGGTACTCTGCGACCCAATGCCCGCCACACCCACTGCTCTCGACGTGACGGCCCTTCGCCGGCAGTTCCCCGGCCTGCTGCGAACGGCAAACGGTCGCCCCGCGGTGTTCTTCGACGGACCCGCCGGCAGCCAGGTGCCGCAGTGCGTCGTCGACGCGATGACCCGCTACCTGCTGCACGACAACGCCAACCACGGCGGCACCTTCGCGACGTCGCGGGCAACCGACGCGATGGTGCACGCAGCGCGGCGCGCGTTCGCGGACTTCGTCGGCGGCGACGAGCCCGAGGAGATCGTGTTCGGCGCCAACATGACGACGCTGACGTTCCATCTGGCGCGCCAGCTCGCGCGCACCTGGCGGCCCGGTGAGCAGGTCGTCGTCACCGACAGCGACCACGACGCCAACGTGATGCCTTGGGTGCTGGCGGCGCGCGCGGCCGGCTGCGAAGTGCGCGCGATCGCGGTGCGGCCCGACAGCACGCTCGACCTCGACGATGCGCAGCGCAAGATCACCAAGGGCACGCGGCTCGTCGCCGTGGGCGCGGCCAGCAACCTGAGCGGCACCGTGCAACCGGTCGCCGCGGTCGCGGCGCTGGCGAAGGCGGCGGGAGCGCTGACGTTCGTCGACGCCGTGCACTACGCACCGCACCGGCTGCTCGACGTGCGCGCGCTCGGCGCCGACTTCCTCGTCTGCTCCGCCTACAAGTTCTTCGGCCCGCACGTCGGCGTGCTGTGGGGTCGCGGCGAACTGCTGGCGTCGCTGACCGCCGACAAGGTGCGCCCCGCGCCGGACCACGGCGCCGAGAAGTGGCAGACCGGCACGGCCAACTTCGAAGGCATCGCCGGCGCGCTCGCTGCCGTCGACTACCTGGCGGCGATCGGCCGCAGCGTCGCACCGGGCGCCGCCGACCGGCGCGCCGCACTCGCGGCTGCGTTCACCGCGATCGAACGGCACGAACGCGACCTCGCCGCACGGCTGCTCGCCGGGCTCGCCGCGATCCCGGGCATGCGCGTGGTCGGCCTCGCCGATCCGGGGCGCACTGCCGAACGTTGCCCGACGGTGTCGTTCGCGTGCAGGCAGATGCCGCCGCAGGAACTCGCTCGCCGCCTCGCCGCCGACGGCATCTACTGCTGGGCCGGCAACAGCTACGCGCTGGCGCTGTCGCAAGCGCTCGGCCTCGAACCTGCCGGCGCCGTGCGCCTGGGCCTGCTGCACTACAACACCCAGGAGGAAGTGGAACACGTGCTGGCCTGCTTGCGCCGTCACCTCGCCTGATCGCTTGCGCGCGGCGACCGGATCCGTACCTTCCCTCCCCCGCGTTCGGCCCCTCGCCGACGCCTCCGCACTTCTCCAAAGCAACTGACATGCGCCTCCCCCTCCTCACCGCCGCGTTCGCGGCCCTCTGCCTCACCCTCCCTGCCACCGCCCAGAAGATCCAGGGCGCCGACGCCAACTCGATGCGCAACGAGACGCGCATCATGGTCTACACCGAGGACTTCTCGGTGTTCGCGATGGCGTCGCTGACGCATGGCCAGCCCGAGTGGAAGGCCGAGTACGACGGCAAGTTCGACAGCCTGAAGGGCAAGACCAACCGGCTCGGCAAGGACTGGTTCACGACGCTGATCACCAGCAGCGAGTTCGAGATCGGCGGCACCAGGCTCGCGGCCGGCTCCTACGTCGTCGGCCTGCACTGCGACAAGGACGGCAAGTTCTCGCTCGCGTTCATGGACTCGAGCAAGGCGATGAAGGACGGCGTCAATCCGTTCATGGACTGGAAGCCCGAGGTCAGCGCCGCGCTGACGCTGAACAAGGACAGCGCCAAGGAATCGGTCGTCAAGATGACGATGACGTTCGCCGCCGAGAAGGGCGGTGCGGGCAAGGGCACGTTCACCTTGGCCTGGGGCAAGCACACGCTGACGGCGCCCTGCCAACTGCACGCGCCGAAGAAGTGACGGCTCGCGGCTGAGTCTGCGCCGGACCACATCGGCCGTCCGGCGGTGCCCGTATGCTGGGGCGATGCTGCGCCGGTCGCTCGAGACGCTGTTCCTGCCCCCGGCGTCGGTCCTGCTGCTGTTTCTGCTCGGCGCCCTGCTGGCGCGCAAGTGGCGCCGGCCAGGCCGCACGCTGCAGGTGCTCGCCGGCCTGTGGCTGTGGCTCGCGGCGACGCCGGCGTTCGCCGGCGTGCTGCTGGGT
>JBASWX010000152.1:0-4684 GCA_049276695.1 Planctomycetota bacterium | reverse complement strand
GGCGTTGCCCGCGGCACTGGTCGAACAGGTCAAGAAGCTGACGGCGGCCGACGCGGCGGTTCGCTTCGAGGCGGTCGACGAACTGTTGAAGAGCAAGGACGCGGCGGTGGTTGCGCACCTGCTGCCGCTGACGCGCGACCCGGACTCGTTCGTGCGCCGGCTCACCGTCGAGGGACTGGCGCAGTGGAAGCGGCCGGACATCGTCGACACGCTGCTGGTGGCGCTCACCGACGCCGACGAGTCGGTGCGCGGGGCGGCGTGGCGTTCGCTGAAAGACCTCACCGGCCAGAAGCTCGCGTTCGACGCGGCGGCGAGCAAGGACGCGCGCGCGCGCGCGATCCAGCGCTGGCAGGAGTGGTGGGACAAGAACAAGGCGACGTTCGGCAGTTGACGCGCCGCGCCGCGCCGGGCCGGCGGGCCGTGTCTCGACGGCCGCCGCCACGGTCGCTACAACCTTCGCCCCCTCGGTGTGACAGCCGAACGAAGGCGAATCCCGACCCGGAGCAGACCTGGCATGGCGTGGCACAACCGTACGAAGATCGTCGCGACCCTCGGTCCGGCGTCGAACAGCGACTCGATGATCGGCCGGCTGGTGCAGGCCGGCGTCGACGTGTTCCGCATCAACTGCGCGCACATGGATCACGCCGGCATCGCGGCGACGATCGCCCGGGTCCGGCGGGTCACCAAGAAGCAGCACCGCGCGGTCGGCATCCTGGCCGATCTGCAGGGCCCTAAGATCCGCGTCGGCCGGCTGCGCGGTGCCGAGCCGATCTACCTGAAGCGCGGGTCCGAACTGGTCATCGACGTGACGCCGGGCGTCGAAGGCGAAGCGCTCGGCGAGGGCCGGGTGCGCATCGGCACCGGCTACCGCGACCTCGCCAAGGACGTGCGGCCGCGCGAGCGCATCCTGCTCGACGACGGCAACCTCGAGGTGCGCGCACTGCGCGTCGACGGCCCGGCGATCCACTGCCGCGTCGTGCACGGCGGCATGCTGCACCAGTTCAAGGGCATCAACCTGCCCGGCGGCGCGGTGTCGGCGAACTGCTTGTCGGCCAAGGACCTCGCCGACCTGCGCTGCGTGCTCGCCAACGGCATCGACTACGTCGCGCTGTCGTTCGTGCGTTCGGCGCAAGACGTGCTCGACCTGCGGCGCCACGTCGCGCGGGCGAAGTCCGACGCGCAGATCATCGCCAAGATCGAACGGCCGGAAGCCGTGCGCAACGTCGCCAGCATCCTGGAGGTCGCGGATGGGCTGATGGTGGCCCGCGGCGACATGGGCGTCGAGATGGGGCCCGAGGCGGTGCCGCCGGTGCAGAAGCGCATCATCGAATTGGCGAACCTGGCCCGCAAACCGGTGATCACCGCGACGCAGATGCTGGAGTCGATGGTGCTCAATCCGCGGCCGACGCGCGCCGAAGCCTCCGACGTCGCCAACGCGATCTACGACGGCACCTCGGCGGTGATGCTGTCGGGCGAGACCGCGTCGGGCAAACACCCGCTGCGCAGCGTGCGCATCATGGAGAAGATCATCCGCACCGCCGAGCGCGACGTGTACTCGCGCATGGGCGACCGGCGGCGGCGCGGCGCCGAGGACAGCGTCAACGTGACCGCGGCGACGGTGCGCGCCGCCGCCTACGCCGCCTACGAAGCCAAGGCCCGGCTGATCGCGGTCTACACCGAGACCGGCTCGACCGCGACACTGCTGTCCGGTGAACGGCCGCCGACGCACGTGGTTGCCTTCACGCCCTCGCAGCGCACGATGCAGAAGCTGGCCCTGGTCTGGGGCATCGTCGCGCGCAAGATCCGGCCGGGGCGCACCAGCCACGAACTGACCCTCGACGGCGACCGCATCATGCGCAGCCAGGGCCTGGTCAAGGCCGGCGAACGCATCGTGCAGATCGCTGGTACGGTGCGCCAGTCGGGGCTGACCAACACGATGAGCATCCGCGAGATGTGAGCATCGGCACCGGCAACACGCGACTTCGCTGGCCGCGCCCGGTCTGATCCCGGTCGATGTTCGAGTTGCTGATCATCCTGCTGCTGGTGCTCGTCAACGCGCTGCTGTCGGGCTCGGAGATGGCGGTGGTCTCGGCGCGCCGCGGCAAGCTGCAGGCGTCCGCCGACGGCGGCAGCCGCTCGGCCAAGGCCGTGCTACGGCTGCGCGGCGACCCGGAGCAGTTCCTGGCCACCGTGCAGGTAGGGATCACGCTCGTCGGTGCGATCGCCGGCGCGTTCGGCGGCTCGGCGTTCGCGGGCGTACTGACGCCGCTGCTGGCGCGCATCCCGGGCTGTGCCGAAGCCGCCGACGAGATCGCGTTCGGCGTGGTCGTCGCCTTGATCACCTACCTGTCGGTGGTGTTCGGAGAGCTGATCCCGAAGTCGCTGGCGCTGCGCCATGCCGAACCGATCGCGATGGCGATGGCGCGTCCGGTGCAGCTGCTCGAACTGCTGGCGCGCCCGCTGATCTGGCTGCTGGTGAAGAGCAGCAACCTGGTGCTGCGGCCGTTCCACGATTCGACCAACTTCGTCGAGTCCAAGCTGACGCGCGACGACCTGGCGGCGATGGTCAGCGACGCGACCAGCCAGAGCGACCTGACGGCCACCACGCGCCAGGTGCTGCAGCGCGCGATCGACTTCTCCGGCGCGCGCGTCGCCGACGTGATGGTGCCGCGCCGCTGGGCGGTCGTGCTGCCGAAGAGCGCCGACGAACAGGCGATCCGCCATGCCCTGCTGGTCGCCGGCCATCGCCGCGTGCCGGTGTACGAGACCGCGGTCGACGAGATCGTCGGCTACGTGTTGCGCGAGGACGTGATGGCCTTGCTGTGGGACAAGCAGCCGCTGTCGCTCGCGCCAGTGGTGCGCCCGCCGTACTTCGTGCCGGAGACGATGCCGGCCGACCGCGCACTGCGCGAACTGCAGGCCCGGCGCCTGCACCTCGCGATCGTCGTCGACGAGGCGGGCAGCTTCAGCGGCCTCGTCACGCTCGAGGACCTGCTCGAGGAACTGGTCGGCGAGATCTTCAACGAACGCGACGTCGAGGCGCCGAACGCGGCGAAACGCGAGGCCGACGGCGCGTGGCTGGCCCCCGGCCTGCTCGGCGTGCGCGAGTTCCACCGGCTCACCGGCATCGACCTCGACGCGCCCGAGGACGTGCGCACGATCGGCGGCCTGATGGTGCACCTCGCCGGCGGCTCGCTGCCGGCCCAGGGTGCGGTGATTGCGATGCCCGGGGTGAGCCTGGAAGCCGTGGAGGTGTCCGCCCGGCGCGTGCGCTCGGTGCGCGTGCGGCGGGCCGGCAGGTGAGCCGCCGCAGCCTGCGCCGGGTGCTCCCGAACGGGCTGGACGGGCCTTGCTCGCCGTTGACACGCAACGGGTGCCCGCTAGCATCCTCCGCCTCATTCTCGGCCCGGCGGCACGACCGCGGGCCGCGACCGAACGCCAGCCATGACGAAGACCACCCTCGCCACCGTTGCCGACCGGCACAAGGCCATGAACACCTGGCATGTCGTCGACGCGGCCGGCCGCACCCTCGGCCGCATGGCCACGGACATCGCCACGCTGCTGATGGGCAAGCACCGGCTCGACTACACGCCCTACATGCTGGTCGGCGAAGGCGTGATCGTCGTCAACGCCGACAAGGTGAAGGTCACCGGCAACAAGGCGCAGACGCGCGAGTACACCTACTACACCGGCTTCCCGGGCGGCTTGCGGCACGTCAAGCTGGGCGACTACCTGCAGAAGAAGCCAGAGGAGCTGGTCCGGCTGGCCGTGCGCCGCATGTTGCCGAAGAACCAGCTCGCCCGGAAGATGATGACCCGGCTGAAGGTGTATCGCGGGGCTGCGCACCCGCACGTCGCCCAGAAGCCGACGGCGCGCAAGTGATCCCCGGCAAGTGATCCCCAGAACCGACCGACCGCAGCCCGACACCACGAACCAACGCAGACGAGGAAAGGCACAGTGGCAGTGAACAACCCGTACATCTGGGGCACCGGCCGGCGCAAGACCGCGACGGCCCGCGTCCGCATCAAGCCGGGCACCGGCAAGCTGCTGATCAACGGCCGGGAATTCGACCAGTTCTTCGTGACCGACGACACCCGGCGCGCCGCGCTGCAGCCGCTGGTCGTCACCGAGACCCGCAACAACTACGACATCGCGGTCAACGTCGCCGGCGGCGGGCCGATCGGTCAGGCCGGCGCGGTCAGCCTCGGCATCGCGCGCGCACTGCGCGCCGAGAACGAGAACTTCGACAAGGTGCTGCGCGACAACCGCCTGTTGACCCGCGACTCGCGCGAGGTCGAACGCAAGAAGTACGGCAAGCACAAGGCTCGCCGCTCGACGCAGTTCAGCAAGCGCTGAGCGCGATGGCCACCACCCGGAGGTGGTTCTGGGTCGGTGCGCGGACGCCGCTGCGTGCGGCGCTCGCCGAAGTGTTCGGCGCGGGCCCGGCGACTGCGAAGCTGGCCGAAGCCGGTGCTGGCGACGCCGTCGTGGTCGACGCGCGTGCCGGCGGTGCCGAGGCGCAGGTCCTGTCGACCGGCCACGTGTTCGGCGGCGTGCGGGCGCTGAAGGACAAGAAGGGCCTCGCGGTCTACGTCGTCGCCGACGCCGGCGACCGCGTCGCGGCGCAACTCGCGCGCTTCGTGCTCGCCGATGGCGTGCTGACCTGGGACGAAGCGGCCAGGAC
>JBASWX010000151.1:0-37693 GCA_049276695.1 Planctomycetota bacterium | reverse complement strand
GCTGGCGACCGCGCTGGTCGCGTGGCTCGTCCAGTGGGTCGGCGACGTGGGCCCGATCGCGGGCGCCACCGTCGCCGTGCTGCGCGGCGAATGGCTGCTCGGGCCGGGCGTTTTCCCGGCATGCGCGCCTTCCCTCGCCGTGGGGTCGGTGGCCATGATCGCCGCCATGCTGCTGCGCCCGGTGCTCCGCCGATGACGACCTGTCCGTTCCGCGCCGCGGCGGCGGTGGCGGCGCTGGCGACGGCCGTGGGGCTCACGCCACCGACTCCCGAAGGCCTCGCCGAGACCGTGCGCCAGGTAGCCCGGCCGCTGGTGCTGCCGTTCCGGTGGCAGGCGGTGAGCGCGGCGCAGCAACGCGGCGACGCGGTCGAGATGTTCGCGCGCGCCCAGGATCTGCTGCGGTTGTTGCCGGAATGGGCCGACGGCCACTCGGTGTTCGCGTACCGCTTCGCGTTGGCGCCGACGGGCGCCGGTGACGACGGCTCACGCGGCGCCGCGGCCCGCGCCCGCCTCGAGCTGGCGCTCGCGTACTTGCATGACGCGCGGGCCAAGGCCGGCCGGCGCGAGGCCTCCCTGCTGCTCGACATGGCGTTCCTGCCGCAGGTCGCGGCGCAGCAGGAACCGGCGCTGCAGTCGCTGCTGGCGCCCGCAGGCGGGGCGGCGGCGATCGCCGACCGCTACCTGGCCGAGGCCGAACGGCTGTTCCCGAGTGCGGCGCGGCGCGAGCAGCGCACCTTCCACTCGGTGCGGCTGGTGGCCGGCCTGCTCGAAGCGAACGACCGCGCCGGCGCCCGCGCGGTGCTGAGTACCGCGATCGAACGCAGCCACGACGTGCGCGACGCCGCCCTGGCCGCCGAGTGGCGGGCCCGCCTCGACGAGGTCGCGCGCTGGCTCGGCGGCGATGCCACCGTCGATCTCTCCCTGGTGCAGGCCGATCCGCGCTTCCAACCCCTGCTGCCCTGGCTCCGCTGACGCGCGCCCGCCCCCGCCCATGTTCGAACAACTCGTCGAAGCCATCCAGGCCTACCCCTACATCGGGGCGGCGGTGGTGTTCGTCGTGTGCGGCATCGGGCTGCCGCTGCCCGAGGAGATCATCCTGCTGGCGTGCGGCTACATCTGCGCCAGCTGGCCCGAGCGCGCCAACCTGCCGGTGATGATGGCGTGGTGTGCCGGCGCGATCCTGACCGGCGACCTGGTGCCGACGGTGCTCGGCCGGGTGTTCGGGGTGCGGCTGCTGCGGCTGCGCTGGGTGCGGCGGGTGATCAGCCGGCAGCGGCTCGCCAACTTCGACCGCTGGTTCCGGCGCCGCGGCGATTGGGTGATCCTGATCGCGCGCTTCCTGCCCGGCATCCGCGTCGTGGCCTTCTTCACCGCCGGCACGATGAAGATGCCGTGGCGCCGGTTCCTGTTCCTCGACGGGCTCGGCATCCTGCTGATCGTGCCGATCATGACCTGGATCGGCTACCACAGCGCCGGGGTCATCGACCGCATCGTCGCGGTGATCGAACGGGCCGAACGCGGCATCCTGTGGGGCACGCTCGGGGCACTGGTGGTCGCTGCGGTGTGGCTGTGGCTGTGGCGGCGGCGGGTGGCGTTGCGGCGGCATCAAAAGCCGGTGGAGACGTTCGTGCAGCCGCAGCTGCCGGTGCAGGACCCACCGCCCGGCACGGCGACGCCGGATGTCGCGCCGGGCGACGCGAGCGCTGCGGAGTCCGACGACTCGCGCTTGCCGAAGGAAGCCCCCCGCGGCTAACGTCCCGGCCCGCTTTTGCCGCGCCGGCCCCGTCTGCTGGCGAACCCGATCCCATGTACGTCTTCTGGAACGTCCTCTCCCTTCTCGTCGGCGTCGCCGGCATCGCCTACGCCGTGCACCTGTTCAAGCAGATCATGCTGAAGGACGCCGGCGACGAGAAGATGGCGAAGATCGCCGCCGCGGTGCAGCAGGGCGGACGCGCGTTCCTGCACGCCGAGTACAAGTGGCTCGCGGTGTTCGCGGTGGTCGTGTTCATCGCCGTCGGGCTGGGCCCGGACAACGGCAAGGACCAGTTCCTCGGCTGGAAGACCGCGATCGCGTTCCTGCTCGGCGCCTCGGCGTCGGCGGGCGCCGGGTACTTCGGCATGCACTGCGCGACGCGCGCTGCGGTGCGCACCACACAGGCGGCGAAGGGCAGCCTGGGCGCAGCGCTCGACGTCGCCTTCAAGTCGGGCACGGTGATGGGCATGACCGTTGTCGGCGTCGGCCTCGTCGGCATCACGTTCCTGATGCTGATCTACCGGACCGACGGGCTGAACTTCGTCAACTACGTGCTCGGCTTCAGCTTCGGCGCGTCCTCGATCGCGCTGTTCGCGCGCGTCGGCGGCGGCATCTACACCAAGGCCGCCGACGTCGGCGGCGACCTGGTCGGCAAGGTCGAGGCCGGCATCCCCGAGGACGACCCGCGCAACCCGGCGGTGATCGCCGACAACGTCGGTGACAACGTCGGTGACGTCGCCGGCATGGGTGCCGACCTGTTCGAGAGCTACGTCGGCGCGATCATTTCGACCGCGATCATCGGCTACAGCCTGGTGCCGGCGGCGCTGACCGGCGACGCCCGCGACGCGATGCTGACGAACCTGCTGCTGTACCCGGTCGTGCTGTCGGCGGTCGGCGTGCTGGCCAGCTTCCTCGGGACCTTCCGCGTCAAGGCGGACGACGAGAGCAAGCTGTCGTCGGCGCTGTTCGGCGGGCTGATCGCGGCGTCGGTGTTCCTGGTGATCGGTGGTGCCGCCGTGACCGCGTTCATGACGCCGCAGCCGGAAGGCGTCGCCAGCCACTGGAACGTGTACTGGGCGATGGTGATCGGCCTCGTGGTCGGCGTCGTGATCGGCAAGGTCACCGAGTACTACACCTCGGAGAAGATGGCGCCGGCGCAGACGATCGCGCAGCAGTCGCAGACCGGTGCGGCGACCAACATCATCTACGGCCTCGCCACCGGCATGGCGTCGACCTGGATCCCGACCATCCTGCTGGCGCTGGCGATCTACTGGTGCAACGACCTGGCCGGGATGTACGGCATCTGCGTCGCGGCGGTCGGCATGCTCAGCACGCTCGGCATCTCGCTCGGCGTCGACGCCTACGGCCCGGTCGCCGACAACGCGGGTGGCATGGCGGAGATGACGCACCAGCCGCCGGAAGTGCGCAAGCGCACCGACTCGCTCGACGCGACCGGCAACACCACCGCGGCGATCGGCAAGGGCTTCGCGATCGGTTCGGCGGCGCTGACCGCGCTCGCGCTGTTCTCGGCCTACAAGGTCGCCGCCGGCGTCAGCCTCGGCCTCGACGACGCCAAGGTCGTGATGGGCCTGCTGGTCGGCTCGATGCTGCCGTTCCTGTTCAGCTCGATGGCGATGAAGGCGGTCGGCAAGGCCGCCAACGCCATGGTCGAAGAGGTCCGCCGGCAGTTCCGCGAGATCAAGGGCCTGAAGGACGGCACCGGCGGCGAGGCCGATTACGCGCGCTGCGTGCAGATCTCGACCGAGGGCGCCTTGCGGCAGATGGTGGCGCCGGGCCTCCTGGCGGTGCTGGCGCCGGTGCTGATGGGCATGATCTTCGGCAAGCAAGCTGTCGGCGGCCTGCTCGGCGGCTCGACCGCGGCGGGCGTGATGATGGCGCTGTTCATGGCCAACGCCGGCGGCGCCTGGGACAACGCCAAGAAGTACATCGAGGCGGGCCACCTGGGCGGCAAGGGCAGCGACACCCACAAGGCGGCGGTCACCGGCGACACCGTCGGCGACCCGTTCAAGGACACTGCCGGTCCGTCGATCAACATCCTGATGAAGCTGATGACGATCGCCGCGCTGATCGCGCTGCCGCTGTTCAAGAACTGACGCCCCGCCACCCACCTGCACGGCGGGGCGGGGCGGGCCAACCGGGCCGAGCGGTGCCGTGCCACCGCCGCCAGCCGCCGACGCGGTCCGGCCGTCTCCGGCGTGCTTGGCCCGACGCCGCCGCCGGCCGATAGGGTCGGGTGAAGATCGGATCAGGCATTGCTCGGGGGGTTCCGCCGCCCCGGGCAACGGCTATCCTTCGGTCGAACCTGCGAACCTGTGCGTCCTACACCACGCCCTGAGAACCGAGAGTTGAGCAACCCAGCACCGCTGACCTCCCCGCGCGCTCGCCGCGCACCCGATTCCGCCACCCGCGACCTGGCGCTGCAGATCGCAGCCCGCCTCGACGAGAACCAGGCCAAGGACATCGCGATCCTCGACGTGTCCGGGCCGCTCGTCATCGCCGACTACTTCATCGTGGCCACCGTGCAGAGCACCCGCCAGGGCCAGGCGCTCGGCAAGCAACTCGACGCCGAACACAAGACGCTGCGCGGCCGTCGCCGGCGCAACACCGGCGGCATCCAGACCGAGCACTCGAGCTGGGTGCTGCTCGACTTCGACGACATCGTCGTGCACCTGTTCCTGCCCGAGGCCCGCGCCTACTACGCGCTCGAGGCGCTGTGGGCCGACGTGCCGCGGCTGCCGTTCACGCCGACCGCGCACCACGAGACCGGGCGCACCGAGGTGCGGCAGCCGACGTTGGACGGCTTCGGGGCCTTCCTGCCCGGCGACGCCCAGCGGCAGCCGGACTGACCGGCGCCCCCTCCGCTCCCGCGCACCGCCGACGCCGGGGCGCGAGTTCTGCGAGTCCGGCGGCCTTTCCGTCGATGATGCAACCGCAGGACCTGCACCGATGACCGAGACGATCCGCTGGCAGCACTTCGAACCCGCGACGCTGCGCGCCGCGGTCGCTGCCGATCGGCCGGTGTTGCTGCTGTTGACCGCGCCGTGGTGCCAGCACTGCCGCGACCTGCTGGCGACCAGTTTCCAGCACCCGCAGGTCGTGCAGCTGGTCAACGACTCGTTCGTGCCGATCCACGTCGACGCCGAACGGCGGCCCGACGTCAACCAGCGCTACGGCACCGGCTCCTGGCCGACGATCGCGTGGCTCACGCCCGAGGGCGACCTGATCGCGCACGACAACTGGCTCGATGCCGACGCGCTGCGTTCGCAGCTCGAACGCGTGCGCACGACCTGGCACAAGAACAAGCAGGACATCCGGCGCGGGCTGCGCGAGCTGTGGTCGCACCAATCCGACCGCCCCGCCACGCCGCGCGGCCGGCTGCGCCGCGAGATGGTCGACGACATCACCGACGCCATCTACGAGAAGTTCGACCACCGCCACGGCGGCTTCGGCGACGGCAGCAAGTTCCCGCATCCCGAGGCGGTCGACTTCGCGCTGGTCGCGGTGATGAAGCGCGGCGACGAACGCATGCGCGAAGTGGTCACGCTGACGCTCGACCACATGATGGAGAGCCCGCTGCACGACCTGGTCGACGGCGGCTTCTTCCGCTTCTCGCGCACGCCCGACTGGCACTCGCCCGACTACGAGAAGCTGCTCGACCAGAACGCGCTGGTGCTGCGCGCCTTCCTCGAGGCCTACCAGGTGTTCGGCAAGGTCGCCTACCGCGCCACCGCCGAGGGCATCGTGACTTGGATGCTCGGCACGATGCGCGACCCGCACACCGGCGCCTTCGCCGGCAGCCAGGACGGCGACGGCGACTGGTTCGTCGGCGACAAGGACGAGCGCGCGCGCCGCCAGCCGCCGGCCCTCGACCGCACCGTCTACTGCCACGCCAATGCGCTGGCAGTGTCGTCGCTGCTGAAGGCCGCCGCGGTGCTGGCGCGCCCCGACTGGCGCGACGCCGCGATGACGACGCTGCGTTTCCTGCTCGACCATTTGTGGGACGGCCAGGACGTCTACCACTACAACGACGGCACCTACCACCTGCCGGGCATGCTCGGCGACCAGGCGCACCTGATCCGGGCGCTGATCGATGCCTCGCAGAACACCGGCGACGCCGACCTGCTGCTGCCGGCCGAGGCGATCGCCGAGCGCGCGATCGCGCGGCAGAAGGCGCCGAGCGGCGGCTTCTACGACATCCTGCACGACCCGGGCAACCAGGGCTCGATGCGCCGGCGCAACCGTTCGATCCTCGACAACTCGACGATGGCGGAGTCGCTGGTGCGGCTCTCCTACCTGTCGCGGCGGCCCGAGTTCTACGCCGAGGCAGTGCAGGCCCTGGAGTCGTTCGTCAACGACTACAAGGAGTACGGCTACTACGTCGCCGGCTACGGGCGCGCGGTCGACCTGATCTTCTTCGAGCCGCTGTTCCTGACCATCGTCGGCGACCGCGATAGCGAGGCGCTGATCGAACTGCGGCGCCAGGCGCTCGCGATCTACGTGCCCTCGCGCATCGTGCAGACGCTCGACCCCAAGCACGACCCGGTGCTGCTGCAGCGCGCGGGGCTCGCGGTCGAAGCAGCGCCGGTGGTCTACCTGACCGTCGGCAAGGAGCCGCGCGGCGTCGCGCGTTCACCGCAGGAACTGCTCGCCGCGATCGAGTCGATCGAACGGCAGCGGCGCGGCTCGGTGTCGTGAGCCGCGCAGTGAACGCGGCCTGACCGAGGTTCTCCGCAGGGTGGAAGACGTGACCCGTGCTGACACGAAGGCGTCGATCGTGTAGCGTCGGCTCACCGGCGACCCAGAGCAGGACAACCTCGTGCTCGACACGTGGACGAAGGACAAGGCTGAAGTTCAGCATGAAGGACTTCGCGTTCGGCCTGATGCTCGGGACGGCAGACGCCTTGTGGCAAGACGGAGCGTGGTGGAGATGCAGCGAGCACGATCCCTGACCAGCTCGACCGAACCGCTGTACCGCGAGATCCGCGCCATCCTCGAATCGGCCCGCGCAGGCGCCTATCGCGCCGTCAACGAGGCCATGGTTCATGCGTACTGGCACGTCGGCCGGTTGATCGTCGAACACGAACAAGGCGGTCGGAAGCGCGCCGCGTACGGCGAGACGGTGCTGGCCAACCTGTCGCTGCGACTCACTGCAGACTTCGGCCGCGGGTTCGATGTGCGGAACCTGCGATTCATGCGTCAATTCTATCGTGTCTTCCCGACGAGCGGGGCCGTGTCGCTTGGCGACTCCGACCAGAAGCGGAACGCATCGCGTACCGAATCGAATCAGACCGCGAAACGGTACGCAGCGCGTACCAAATCGTCGGGGCAGCGAGCGGGATCTGCTGGCGTGCCGGCTCTGCGCGCGGAGCTGTCGTGGACTCACTACCGTCTGCTCCTGGGCGTGGAGAGCGCCGCGGCCCGCGACTGGTACATGAACGAAGCGGTGGACCAGCACTGGTCGACGCGCCAGCTCGAACGCCAGATCTCGGTGCTCTACTACGAGCGCCTGCTGGCCAGCCGCAAGAAGTCGCCCGTCCGCAAGGAAGCCGCTGCGAGACTGGCGAAGGTCGGACCCGAGCAGTTCATCCGCGATCCGTACGTGCTCGAGTTCCTCGACCTGAAGGACTACCCGGCGCTGCGCGAGACGGCGGTCGAGCAGGCGATCATCGACAACCTGCAGGCATTCCTGTTGGAGCTCGGCAAGGGCTTCTCGTTCGTCGCGCGGCAGAAGCGCCTGCGGTTCGAGGACGACGACTTCTACCTGGACCTCGTCTTCTACAACTACCTGCTCAAGTGCTTCGTCCTGATCGACCTCAAGGCTGGCAAGCTCACGCATCAGGACCTCGGCCAGATGGACACCTACGTGCGCGTGTTCGATGCCCACGCCCGCACGGAGGGCGACAACCCGACCATCGGCCTGATCCTCTGCGCGACGAAGAACGAGGCCATGGCCAAGTACTCGGTGCTCAGCGAGGGACGGCAGATCTTCGCCGCCCGGTACATGAAGGTCCTGCCGACCGAAGAGCAGCTCGCGCGCGAGATGGAGCGTGAGCAGCGGTTGCTCGAGGAACTGCGCCCGAAGCAGCGGCAGCGTTGATGGCTCCTGCACGCCACCGGAGGAACCAGCGCAGGTGCATGTTCGCGAGACGCGCCTGCACCTAACTCGCGGTCGCCAAGTTGCTGCCGGACGTCAGGGACCGCAACGCGAGCGCCCGGGCCGCACGTCAGTGCGTGCAGAGCGGCAACCGCGCAATCATCTCGCGCACCGCCAGTTCGCCGCAGCTGCGCGCCATGCCTTCCTTGTCGCGCGGCGCCGGCCCGGCCCCACCGGCCTTGATCTCGCCCTGGATCGAACCGCCCCACAACTGCACGCCGTCGCTGCCGATCAGCGCCGCCTGGAACTGGAACCTCAGGGTGCGGTCGACGTGCAGCCGGTTCTCGTCCCAGCGTTCGACGCGCAGCGCGAACACCGCGTCCTCGGCGGCGTGGCCCGCGAGCTTCTGCAGCGTCGCCGGCACCACGATCGAGTCGCCGGGAGCGGGCTTCGCGACGTTGTTGAGCGCGGCGTCGACGGTGGTCGCGGTCAGCGGCGTGAACAGGCGGCTCGGCAGCTGCCGCATCAGTTCCTGGCGCAGGAACACCAGATGGCGCTGGACCGAGCCATCGGCGGTGCCGTCTTCGACCGGCAGCACCGCGACCTGGCTTGGACTGCGGGTCGCGAGGGCCGGCTGCGCGATCAACGTCGAGTTGACGACCACCGGCGAAGGCGTCGCACAGGCGCCGAGGCCCAGGAGCAGGAGGACGGAGACCGTGCGGCGGGGCGCCGCGGACGAGGGGTGTTGCAGGAGGAGCATGACCGTTGACCTCAGCAGCAGACAGTTCGGCGCCACCATAGCGGGGCCGGATCGTCGATCCAGCAGGTGTCGCCGGCTTCCGGAAGGGGTGCGACAGGCCGGCTGCCCCCCGGCCGGGCGCCGCCGTCTCGCCCTACTTGGCGCCGATCGGCAGGAAGCCGTGCTCACGGAACATGGCCTGCCCGACCTCGCCGAGCGCGAGTTCCCGGAATGCGGCCGCCCCACGTGGTTCGGCCGCCGTGCGCGCGGCCGAGATCGAGTACAGCACCGGCGTGTTCTCGGCCTCGGGGATCGCGACCATCGTGACCCCGTCGACCCCGCGGAACGAGGTCACGTAGACCACGGCGGCGTCGACCTCGCCGGCTTTCACCCTGGCCAGCAGCGCGTCGGCGTGCGCGCCATCGGCCTTCGGCTCGACGACCAGGTTGTGCCGCGACAGGGCCCAACGAGCGTGCCGCCCGATCGACGACGAACGTGCCCCGAGCGCGACCAGCAGATCGGGCCGCACCAGGTCCCGCAGCGACTGGACCTGCTTCGGATTGCCGGGCGCCACCGCGATCGCGATGCGGTTACGCGCCAGTTCGGTGGCGCTGTGCGCGGCCAGCAACGCGGACGAGGCGAAGCGCGACATCAGCGACGAGTCGCCGATCGCGACGACGTCGAACGGCGCGCCGCTGTTCGCCTGCGCGAACAACTGCGCGCCACCGTCGACGTGCAGGTCGACCTTGGCACCGGGGTGGTCCTGTTCGTAGCGGCCCGCCAACGCAGCGAACGGCGCCCGCAGCGAAGCGGTCGCGAACACCACCAGAGTGTGCGGCGTCGCCGGGGCGGTCGCCGGCGCCGCCGAAAGCACGCGGGCCGTGGCGTCGGCACGTTCCCCGCCGCAAGCCAGCAGCACGAACAACGGGACCAACACGAGCGTACGCATGGTTCCTCCTCAGGCGGCGACGGCGAGCGCGCGCGCGGCGCGCCGGCCCCGCCACAGGTGCAGCAGCGTGATGCCCCACACGCCGCAGGTGAACACGCCGAGCAGCCACGAGCCGAGCTGCGGCATGCTGTGGGTCAGGAAGTTGGCGATCTGCTTCTCGCCGAAGATGACCGGCATGAACGGCGCGACCTTGACCGGCGCCTTCGGATCGAGGTGGTGCCCGAACTCGTACAACATCCAGACGAAGCGACCGAACGCGACCAGCGACACGTACGCGGCGATCATCGACAGGTCGATGATCGTGCGCACGTTGCCGAGCAATGCTGCGCGCAGCGCCAGCAGCGCCATGCCGACCAGCGCGAACGGGATCCAGTCGAGGTCGCGCAGCTCGTCGCGCGTGATCGTCTTCATCCCGATGTAGTGGTTGAGCACGTTGATCTCCTGCACGTCGTGCCCGTCGTTGCCGCCGACCACCTGGTGGCTGTAGATGTCCATCGACAGCCCGTCGGGATACTGCGGCGCCTTCATGCTGATCCGCCACAGCGGGAACGCGAAGCTGAGCAGCAGCGGCAGGATCAACGCGACCAGCACGAGGCGCGAACGGCCACGCAGCGGTGCGTCGAGGAACTCCCAGAAGTCGGTGGCGGGTTGACGCATGGCGATCACACGAGGTCGCGGCGGCGGAACGCGCCGAGGCTCCAGACCCAGGCGGTGACGCCGACCAGCAGCGGCCAGCCGATGCCCGCCCACAACAGGCCGGTGCTGCCGACCTTGTTGGCGAGGAAGAAGCCGACCGGGCCGAAGGTCGACAGTTCCGGTTGCGCCGCCGACAGCAGCGCGAGCCGCGCGCACTGCACCGGGTTGAGCGCCGCCAGCGCGACCACCGCCGACGGCGGCAGTTCCCACTGCAGCATCACGCCGACGAGCGCGAAGTCGATCAACGCGACGCCGGCGGCCCAGATCAGGATCGACAGCATCAGCGCCTTCGCCTGGTTGCGCACCAGCGTCGAGACCAGCAGGCCGAGTGCGACGAAACACAGCAGCAGCGTGGTGCTGACCAACATGCCGCGCAGCAGGAAGTCCCACGGCACGTCCTGGCCGAACGCACCGGCCCCGAGCACCGCCATCAGCGGCATCGCCACGAGCAGCGGCAGGCACAAGGCAGCGACGCGCACCAGCGTGGTGCCGACGAAGTACCCGGTGCGGCTGACCGGGTTGGCGAGCAGCAGCTCGAGCGAGCCGTCGTCGCGCGCGGTGTTGACGACCTGGCCGGTCGCCGACAATGCCAGCAGCGGCAGCAGGAACAGCAGCGCGTGGCTCCACGACATCAGCGCGCGGCCCATGCCGGTGAAGCCGACGACGCCCGACTCGCGCAGCCCGACCAGCACGAACAGCGCCGCCAGGATCGCGTGCACGCACAGGCAGAACACCAGCCAGCGCGAACGCAGCACCTCGGCGAAGTCGAGCCGCGCCACCACCGCGATCTCGCGGGCGAGCCTCATCGCGTGCCTCCGTGGCCGGCGGCCCGTTCGCTGCACCGGCGGCGGCACTCGTCGAAGTCGATCGCGCCGGCAGCGGTGCCGTCGACGGCGGCGACGCCGAAGCCCATCGGCGTTGGGGTCACCGCGACGAAGCCGACGGCGCCGCGGGCCAACCAGCGGTCCTCGCGGTGGTGCCGGAAGTACACCGAGTGCAAGTCCGGCTTCTGCTCGTCGAGCCACACGAACAGGCAGCCCGGATCGTCGAACGCGTGCACGCGACCGTCCTTGGTGGTCGCCTGCGCGGCGAACGCCGGCTCGCCGACGTGCATGCCGCACGCGGCGCAGGCGGCCTTGTCCCAGACGAGTTCGGCCGGACCGTCGGGCAGCTTCGCCGACGCCAGCACCGACCAGGCGATGGCGCCGACGACGATCGCGCCGACGACCGCCAGCATCGCCAGCGGCAGGATGCGGGTCGAGAACGTGCTCACCGTAACCCTCCTGGCCCCTTGCCCTCCGGCTCGAGGCGTTCGACGTCGCGCGCGACGACGTCCTGGACTTCGCCGTTCAGGTTCTTGCCGAGCTCGGCGAGCAGCCGCGCGCGCTCGCCCACCGGCAAGGACCGGTTCCACCAGCCGCCGGCGCCGCGCAGGAACCCGCGGGCAGTCAGCCACGCGTCGGCGCGTTCGCCGGCGGCGCGCACCTCGACGACCGCCTCGGCGTACTCGTCCAGCCATGCGTCGGCGGCGCCGTTCCACGTCACCTCGCCGTCGGCCAGCACGACCACGCGGTCGACCAGGCGGCGGATCTCGTCGAGACGGTGCGAGCACAGCAGCACCGACGTGTTCGCCGGCAGTTCCTCGACCAGCCGGAAGAACGCGGCCCGGCTCCGCGGATCCATGCTCGCGGTCGGCTCGTCGAGCACCAGCAGTTCGGCGCCGGCCGCGAGCGCCAGCGCCGCCAGCACCTTCTGCCGCTGGCCGCCGGACAGGGCACGGAACGGGCGTTTGCTCAGCGCGGCGATCTCGACGCCGAGCCGGGCGGCGATCGCCTCGACCTGGTCGACCGGCCGCCCACGCAGGCTGGTCACCGCGCGCACGACCTCGCGCACCGGCGCCGCGAAGCGCGGCGCGATCTGCGGCACGTAGGCGATGCGGCCCAGCAGGCCCTCGCGTTCGTCGCCGACGCGCGCACCGTCGCACCAGACCTCGCCGCCGCTGGTCAGCGAGCCCATCAGCACGCGCACCAGCGTCGACTTGCCGGAGCCATTGGGCCCGATCAACGCCGTGCGGCTGCCCGCGGGCAGCGCCAGCGACACCGAGCGCAGCGCCTGGAAGCGGCCGAAGCGTTTGTCGATGCCGCGCAGTTCAACGTCCATGGTGCACCTCCGGAGTCCAGGCCATCGCCAGGGGTGCTGTGCGCGGCGCCTTGTCGACCAGCAGCTGCTTCGGCAGAAACAGCGGCATCACCTGCCCGACCACGTCGACCAGGCCCATCGCGGGCGCGCCGTGCAGCAGCGCCAGTTCGGGGTACCGCCCTTCGAGTTGCGTCGACAGCCGCCGGAACTCGAACGGCACGTCGCCCTGGCCATCGCCGTCGAAGTCGTAGCCCTGGTAGGCGTCGTAGAAGTTGCCGGTGAAGTCGCAGCCGAGCGCGTCGCCCTGGCCGCCGACCTTGATCACCGCGCCATTGTCGCGGAAGCAGTTGTCGGCGAACTCGCTGCGCTTCACGGTGCTGTGCAGCGCCACCGCCGACTCGGCGAAGCGCACGACGTTGCGGCGGTAGACATTCGTGTGCGCGGGATCGAGCGGCGAAGCGTCGACGTAGATGCCGGTCGTGTTGGCGAGCAGCCAGTTGTCCTCGATCGTCAGGTTGCCCGCTTCCTTGAGCCCGATGCCGATGCCGGCGGCGCCCGCGGCCTTCGCCAGCAGGTTGCGCGCGAGCCGCAGGTCGTGCGAGTACATCACGAACACGCCGACCTCGTCCTCGACGTAGCGGCTGTCCTCGACCACGTTGTCGTGGCTGTACATGAAGTGCGTGCCGTAGCGGCTGCGCAGCACGGTGTTGCGCAGCAGCCGGTTGCGCGACGAGTACCAGACGACGACGTCGCGCGCATCGCGCACGGTGTTGTCGCAGACCAGCGAGTCGTTGGTCTCCCACAGCCGGATCGCGTCGCCGCGCAGCCCCATCGCCGGCAGGCCGGTGCCGATCACGAGGTTGCCGCGCACCGTCGCGCGCCGGCACTTCTCGACCAGGATGCCGAACAGCGCATCGCGCACGGTGACGCCCTCGATCACCAGGTCGTCGCCCTGCAGGTGCACGCCGCCGTCCATCAGGTCGAAGCGCTGGCCACTGCCGGCGATCGTGAAGCCGAGCAGGCGCGCGCCGTCGGTCTTCACGCGCACGGTCGATCCCTCGCCGCAACGCAACACCGCGTCGGGCGGCCCCCACACGGTCAGCGGCTTGTCGATCGCGATCGGCCCCCGGTACTCACCCGGCTGCAGCAACAGCACCGCACCCGGCGCCGCGGCGGCGATCGCCGCGGCGAGATCGTCGCCCGGGACCACGACGGTCCCCGCGGGCGTCCGCTCGACGCCGAGCGCGCCGGGCGGCGGCACGGCATCGGCGCGGCAGGCCGCCACTGCCAGCAGCAGCAGATTCAAGGACCGGATCATGGTTGGTGCGGGGCATCGATCGGGACTGCGGCGGTGCCGGACGAGGCCGGCCCGGCGTTCACTTCGGCTCGACCAGCAGGTAGCCGGCCATCTCCAGGTGCAGCGCCGAGCAGAACTCGGTGCAGTAGAACGGGAACACGCCGGCCTGCTCGACCTTGAACGTGACGTTGCAGTGCTTGCCCGGCTCCAGGCTGACGTTGATGTTCTGGCCGCCGATCGCGAGACCGTGGGTCGCGTCCCTGCTCTGCTCGACGTTGGTGACGTGCAGGTGGATGGTGTCGCCCTGCTTCGCCCTGATGATGTCGGGCGAGAAGTGGCTGCGCACCGCGGTCATCCACACGTGCAGGCCGTCGGGCCTGCGTTCGACCCGTTCCTTGCCGGCGACCGTCGCATCCGGATCGACGCCGTGCGTGAACGGGTTGGTGCCGATCGGCTTGTAGACGTCGACCGGCTTCAGCTTGCCGGCCTTGATCATCTGCGCGTTGTGCGGCTCGCCGAGCGGCAGCGGCATGTCGTAGAGCAGCTGCATCTTCGGGCCGCTGATGTCGATCAGCTGGAAGTTCTGTGGCAGCAGCGGGCCGACCGGCGCGAAGCGGTCGAGCGACCACTTGTTCATCGCGATCAGGTACTTGCCGTCCGGGCTGACGGTGTCGCCCTCGGCCGACACCAGGTGGCCGATGTTGAAGTGCGTGTCGATCTTGTCGACGACCTTGAGGTCCTTCAGCGACCACTTCGCGACCACCGTCTCGATGAACACCGAGGTGTAGGCGAAGCCCTGGTCGTCGAACACCGTGTGCAGCGGGCCGAGCCCGATCTCGCACTGGCCGACGATCGAGGCCTTGAAGTCGAGGATCGGCACGCCGTACGGGTCCTTGCCGGCGAACTTCTTCGCCTGCATCTGCGAGCTGATCTTGGCGATGTCGTAGACCGTGGTGTGGGTGTCGAGCTTGCCGCCGACCACCACCGCAGTGCCGTCGGGCGTCACGTCGCAACCGTGCGGGCTCTTCGGCTCCGGCACGAACGCCAGCAGCCCTTCGTCGATCGCGGTCTGCATGCGGATCACGCGCATGCCCGCGATCGTCTCGGTCTTGCCGGCCTTGGCGACCGCCTCTGCCTGCCGCCAGTTGATGCAGTGCAGGTAGTCCATGTCGTTCTGCGTCGCCCCGGACTCGAGCGGCGGCTTGCCCTCGAGGATGCCGCCGTAGGCGCGCTCGGTGTTGATCGAGTTGCAGAACACCCAGCCGTCGCTGCCCTTCTTGCCGCAGTCGGCGAGGTCCTGCATGTACGGCGGCAGTTCGATCGCGAACGACTGCTGCTCGTCGATGCGGCCCTTCTGCTTGTCGAAGCGCCAGAAGATCATCGCGCCGCGGTACTTCTCGTTGAACTCCGCCACGTCGGCGTAGGCGCCGCCGAGCGGCGCCGGGTACTGCGAAGTCTCGACCACGTAGTCGGTGTCCGGCGTCACGAACGTGGCGCCGTGCTCGGACGCGATCAGCGGACTGCCGACGATCTGCTTGCACACGAAGTCGGTCAGGTCGATCACCGCGACCCGGGGATTGCACTTGTCGTTGACGAAGATCCAGCGGCCGTCGTAGTCGCCGCCGGTCTCGCTCAGCGCCGGGTGGTGCATGTCGGCCCAGGTGATCGGTTGCCCGCCGCGGTAGCCGGAAGCGATCACGTCGCCGCTGCCGTCGCCGTAGCCGTAGCCCTGCCACGGCTCCGGCGTGAACACGCCGACGTACTTCAGGATGCGCATGCTCGGCACCCCGATCACGATCAGGTTGCCGCCGTGCCCGCCCGACGCGAACGTGAAGTACTCGTCGAACCGGCCGGTCGGCGTGTAGGTCTTCAGCGCCGAAGTCACGTCGGCCTCCGACAGGCCGCGCGCCTGCATCAGCGCCAGCACGTCGCTGCCGGCACCGCCTCCACCGCCACCGGCGGCACTGCGGCCACCGCACGCACAGAGGGTCGCGAGGGACAGGAGCGCCACGATGCGTGGCGAACGGAGCGAGCAGTTGCCTTGCATGATTCCACCTCGAGTACGGAACAGACCGGCCGGGCCCGGCCGGTCACGGACGATCACTTGGCCTTGAAGTTGCGAACGATCTGCACGAGCGCGTCGAGCGTCGCGTCCTTGCCCTTCAACTGCGGCTGCGCGGGCATCATCGGGCTCTTGCCGACGGCGGCCCCGCCGAACACGATCGTCTTCTTGATGTGTTCGTCGGTGACCGACGCCTGCCAGGTCGGGTCGGAGAACGAACGCGGCTTCGGGTTCAGCACGCCGGAGCCGGGCCCGTCGCCGTGGCCGGTCGCGCCGTGGCAGGTGAAGCACAGCGAATCGAACTGCGCCTGCGCCTCGCCGGCAGTGCCACCGGCGGCCACCGGCACCGCGCCGTCGTGGCCGCCGGGCTTCGGCGTCGGCATCTGGCCACCACACGCGGCAATCGATCCGAGGACGAGCAGGGACGTGGAGCGCAGGACGGTGTTCATCGGGCGGGTGCGAGCCGGAATCGGCTCAGGGCCGCAATGGCCCCTGTTGCCCGGAAATGCGGTCCGGGCCGCGACGGGCCGCAGTTGGCGCCGGCCTACGCACCAGGACCCGGGCCGCCCGGCGGTGCGCACCATGAGCCGACCGCGGCACGGTGGCGCGCGGCGGTATTCACGGCGCAACGAGTGCGCAGCAGAAAGACCGGGGGCGCCGCCGCCATTCGTGCCTCGCCAACTGGAGATCCCGATGCACCCGACCCTGCGCTCCCCGTCCATCGTCGCCGTCCTCGTGCTCGCGACCGCCTGCTCGGTCGAAGGCACCGGGACCGCTTCCCCGAGCCCCGCCGCCACTGTGACCGTCAAACGCGACACGCCGCCGCCGCCGCTCGATCCCGACAACATCGTCAGCATCGCGGTCGGGTCGAAGGACCACACGACGCTGGTCGCGGCGCTGCAGGCCGCCGACTACGTGAAGTCGGTCGCCAACCCGGGACCGCTGACCGTGTTCGCGCCGACCAACGCCGCGTTCGACCTGCTGCCGCCGGGCACCGTCGCGACCCTGGTGAAGCCCGAGAAGCAGGCCGACCTGCGCGAGATCCTCAAGTACCACGTCGCCGCCGCGGTCTACGAGCAGGCGGCGCTGAAGGACGGCATGGTGCTCGGCATGGCGAACGGCAAGAAGGTCACGTTCCGCAAGGCCGACGGCAAGCTGAAGATCAACGACGCCACCGTTCTCGCCTCGATCCGCGCCAGCAACGGCATCGTGCACGTGATCGACCGGGTGCTGTTGCCACCGACGCAGTGACAGGTCCGCGCCGGTTGTGTGGGCGACAGCCTGCCGCGCGCCGCGCGTTGCGGCCGCGAGAACACGGCATGGCGATCACCGTCACCAACAACAAGGTGCTGTGGTCGATCAAAACGGCGTCAGCCAGAGGCCGTCCGACGCCGCGAAGCCGGCGGGCTCCAGGTGCACCGTCTGGAAGAAGAAGTGCTGCCCAGCGAGGGCGGCGGCAGCCGGCAGGCCCAAGGGGATCGCGACCGGTGGCTGCGCGAACACCAAGGGCGCGAACGCCGTAGCCGGATCGAGCAGCAGCGTGACACCCAACGGCGTCGGCGACGGGGCCGGCGTGGGTGAACCCGCGCTGACGGCGAGCACGGTCAGCGCCGTGCTCGCCGTCGGCGTCATGGCCAACTGGAACGTCGAGTTGCCGAGCGCCGCCGGACCGCCGGGAAGGAGCGTGGTCTGCCACGCGTACGAGAACGCACCCGGAGTGCCTTGCCCGTAGGTCGTGACCGCCGGACGGATCGCGATTCCGGAAGGCGTATCGACGAGTCGGGTGGCGATCTGCTGGGGCAATCCGTAGGCAGCGAAGCCGAGTCGCTTCACCCGGAAGACAACCCGCAACAGGTCCTCGACGAACAACAGGTCGCCGGTCGAGTGATCGCATGCCAGACCGTTCGCATGACGCAGCGTGAACGGTGTCGTCGGCCAGGTAGCGCCGAGCGACGCGACGATGGCCCCGGTGGCGACGTTCACCGCGTGCAGGAAGTTACCGCCCGCGGCCGAGAACCCGGTGCCAGCCATCAGCAGACCGTCGGCGTCGAAGGCCAGCGACAACACAGCGTCCGGCACGGTCGCCACGACTTGCGGCGTGTGCGGCGGAAGCACAGGGATGCGGTGGATGGTCGACGTCGCGGTGCCCCCGGAGAAGACGAACGTCGCCACGTAGGCGGCCATGCCCGCGGCGTCGAGCGCCATTGCGTTCACTGTGCCCGCGAGCAGGATGGTGAGCGGCAAGGCGACGACCGAGCCCGGCGTGCCTGGCGGCCCCACCGACGGCCGAACGATGCCAAGGCTGTGGCCGGCCAGCGGCCCGGCGACGAGCGCGGCGCGCCGGTTGAGGACCAGGATGTCGCTGCCGAGCCAGGCCATCTGGTCGGTGGAGCCAACACTCCCGGCGGCGACCGTCCCAAGCGGATAGCTGACGACGCCGGTCACCGTCGTGCCACTGAGCGCGACCATGTGCACGTCGAGCGACGATCCGGCTTGGGCGTGCTCGCCGACGACGATGTCGCCGCTGTTCGGATCGACCAACACCGAGCCGGCACCCGCTGGGGTCGAAAGTCCCGAGCCCGTGATGCCGACCGGCAGGGGAGCAATCGGCGTGATGACCGTCGGTCCGAACGAACGGCACGTCGACAGGCCGTCGTTTGGGCCTCCCGAAAGGCTGAACGACGACATGACCACGTGGCCGCGCGGGATCTGCGAAGGCGCGGTCGAGCAGAGGAAAGTCAGGCAAACGGCGGCCTGGACGGCAGCGAGGTAGCGCTTGGCCATGGCCATCTGAATGCGGCGTCGACGAGACTGTCTCGCAGATTCCGCGAAGCCCAACAGCCGTCGTCGCGCGCCTGACCCCGCAGGAGGTCTCGAGGCCTCGAAGCAGAGTGCCACCGGAGCCATTGGCTGGCACGCCGTGCCGTTCGCGATGCGTCGCAACGGCGATCAAGGCTGTGATCAGTACAGACGCAGGATCGCGCCGTTGCTGAGCGCACCGAAGCCGTTCGCCGCCTGCGCGTCGAAGCTCAGCGCCTGCGCGCCGAGCACGACACCGGCGAGCGTCGGCAGAGCAGGGATCGGCAGCGCGAACGATGCGGCGCCCGCGGTGGTCGGCAAGATGGCACCGGCGAGCGGCTCGACCCACAGCTTGCAGTTCGGCATGCCGATCGCCGCGAGGTCGATTGGCAGCGGGATGCCGTTCCACGTCGCCAGGTCGAAGCCGAACGTCAGGTAGGCGAACGACGGCGACGTCGGCAACGCGGAGAGCTGGAACGGGAACGTCGTGCCGAGAGCAGGTGTCGAGCTTGAGGTCGTTCCCAGCGACGGCGTCCCAGCACTGCCAACGCAACCGAGGCCATGGCGCGTGAACGAAGCCGTCGCAGGCAGGCCATAGGTGATTCGCTGCGCGCCCCCAGCAGTGCCCAGCAGTTGCATGCGCGTCGAGTCGTAGACGAGAGGGAGTGCGCCGTCCTGATGTGGACCCACCAACATCCAGTCGGTGCCGTCGTACTCGAAAGTGTCCGAGAAGCTACAGCCGACGAAGGTGCAGATGACGCCGCCCTGCGCCACCACCCTGCCCCGCACCGGGTCGAAGCCAAGGTTCCCGCCGATTCGTCCAGGGTTCGTCGGCGTCACGACGATCGTCCAGTTGCTCCCGTCGTACTCCCAGAGCTGGCTGCTCGGGTCCAGCATGACCACGACACCACGACGCGAGTCGAAGGTCATCCTCGTCCAGTCCATCCCAATCAGGTTCGGAGTCGTGACCGGAAAGCGCTGCGTCCACGCCGAACCATCGAACTCCCAGGTGTCCGCCAGCGAGACGATGCCTGCTGGACCCATCGTCGTGCCGCCGAACAGAACGACGCGGTCGCGAAGTGGATCGTAGACCATCACGTGACGCTGGCGCGGGGAGGGGCCCGACGTGGCAAGCAACGACCAATCCACTCCGTCGAAGGCCCACGTGTCGGCCAGCCATCCAGAAACCGGCGAGCTGGCTCCGCCGAACAGGACCGTGCGAGAACGGCGAGTGTCGTAGACCATCGCGTGTTCCCCGCGTCCACTGGGATTCGTGTTCGGAAACACCTGCGTCCAGGTTGAGCCGCGCATCTCCCAGGTGTCGTACATGTTCCAACCACCCAGGTTCCAACCACCGTACAGCACGGCGCAACCGCGTGCAGAATCGAAGGCGACGCTCGTTCCGCCCCGAGTCGGGCACATCAAGTACTGCCACGTCGCCCCTGCTGTGGCAGCAACGTTGCCGCCACCTTCGCAGAGCAGCCTGCCATTGCTGCTGTCGTGGAGAAGGCGGGTGTACGGAGCGGGTCCGGCGGGCGAGGGACTCCACGTGCTGCCATCAAAGTCCCATACAGCCGCAGGCGACCGCACCGTGATCCCCGGTCCGTTCGCTCGTGTCGCGGCACTCAGCACCGGCGTCGCGGCCCCGCTCGAGCTCGCCAGCGTCCACTGCATCCCGTCGTAGTCCCACACCTCGGTCCCACCCGCCCAGTTGCGCAGGCCGATCACCAAGCCCCGCGCAGCGTCGTAGGCGAGCGCGTCGGGAAAAGCCGACGCGCCAACCGGCGTCATGGCGGGACTGGCAATCCAGTTCGTGCCATCGAACTCCCACGTCCCCGCGGCGGGTCCGGCGAGCCCATATCCCCCGACCAGCACCGCACGCCCCCTCGCGACATCGAACACCATCTGTGCGCCAACTCGCGCCGACGGAGCCATCGCCGACACGACCTGCGTCCAGGTCACGCCATCGAACAGCCAGGTGTCGCCCAACAGCGGATCCCCGCCGAAGAGGATGGTCCGGTTGCGCACCGGGTCGAACGTCATCGTCGCGAGGGACCTCGCCGGTGGCCGCGTCATCGGGTGGACGAGGCGCCAACCGCTGCCGTCGAACTCCCAGGTGAGGTCACCCCAACCACCGGCTGATCCAGACCAGGCCAGCTGCCCACCGAACGCGACAATCCGCGAACGGACCGAGTCGAACGCGAGCGAGCAACTCGCCCATGGCGTGTGGGATTCGAACCCCTGGCAGAGGACCGGGGCCAGCAGCACCAGCACCGCGGCAACATGGACCACGCCAACTCGAATCGAAGCCATGCACCGAGGAATGCACCCTCATCCCAGAAGTCTCGGAGAAAGCGGACCCGTCGCGCCTCAGCGGCGCCCGACCACGAACTTCTCGTACTCCGCCAACGCTGCCCGCAGGTCGGGCCGATCGAGCAGCGCAACGGCCTTCTGCTGCAGGGTCAGTGCGCCCGCGTAGTCGCGCTTCCAGCAGAGGATCCTCGCCTGCGTGTCGAGTCGATCGGCATCCGGTTCGGGGTGGATCGCCAACGAGCTCCCGATCGCCCGCTCGGCCTGTGCCAGGGCGATCGGTTGCCGGTGGATCGCGGGATCCACGAGTTGCCATGCCACCATGCCGAGGCCCTTCCAGTCACCCAGCCGAATGCCGTCATCGACGATGCGGACTGCCAGCTCCGCCGCACCGGCCTGGTCATTCGCCTCCAACCGAGCGCGCAGGTGCCGCATGGCCGGGGTCCCCTGGGCGACTCGCGCTACCTTGCGCCGCGCAATCTCGAGCAACCGAGCCGCGTCCGTAGGCCACGCTTGGATTGCGCCATCGTCGCCCGCGGTCAGCAGCATCTCGCTGTCGTTCGTGAACGACACGCAGCTCACGGCGTTCGTCATCCCACCGCGGTCATGTCCACGAAGCACCGCGACCGTCGTCCACGCCGACGTGTCCCACAGCCGCACGGAACCATCCGCAGAGCCGCTCGCGAACCATCTCCCGTTCGGCGACCAGGCCACGGTCCTCACCGACGAATCGTGGCCCCGCAGCGGTGAATGCAGCGACGGTACCGGCATGCCGTCGCCATCGACGTGCCACAGCCGGATCAGCCGGTCGCCACCCGCCGCCGCCAACCGCGTCTCGTCCGCCGACACCGCCAGCGTTTGGAACCAGCTCGGGTTGTCCGTCGCCAGTTCTCCAACCAACACGCCGTCCCGCCAGACCGCGACCTTCGTGTTCCACCCGGCGGCGAACAGCAACCGGTGGCGGCTCGCCACCGCCATGGCCTTGACGACACCGTTGGTCGTCTTCGTCCAACTGGCCGGCGGCCTGCCGTCCATCGCGTGGATCGCGACGGCGAGACCACCGACACCACCGACGGCCAACCGTTCGTCGTCGATCCACGCGAGGGCACAGCCGCGTCCCCCCGGCCCGAACGCGGCGCACGAGCCGATGATCTCGCCCGACGGCAGGTCGATCACCCGCGCCACCGCATCGGTGCCCGGCACCGCGACCCGCGTTCCTCGACCATTGACCACCATCCCGCCTGCAGCCTTGGACGCCAGGTCGGTGCCGATGATCCGCAGCGCCTTCCCACTCCGGTCCCACACCCGGACCGCGCCATCGTTCGCGATGCTGAGAATCGAACCATCGGGCACCGTCGCCAGCCCGACCACCTGCTGCGAATGACCCAGGAAGCGCGGCAGGTCGAGGTCTACCACGCTCCAGACGCGCACCGTCATGTCCTCGCTGGTGGTCACCAGACGCGCGCCATCCGGCGACATCGCGATCGCACGACATGGCCGCGAGTGCCCCAGAGCAAGCTGCTGCTCGCGAAGCTCGCCGTCGAGCAGCAAGACACCGTGGCCCGGACCGTGAGCAATGATGCGATTCCCGCCGGCGAACTGCACCCAGGTGTCGCAGTCGAACGTGCGCCGCTGCAACTGCGACCCGTCCAAGCGCCAGAGGCCGACGACGCCGTTCGTCGCACAGGCAAGCAGACTCCCGGCATCGTGCGCGAGGTCGACGTTGTTGACCTCTGCACCCAGGTCGATCGAGCACTCGATGGCGCCACCCGGCAACGCCAGGACTCGCACGTGGCCGTCACCACACGCCGTGACCATCCGGCGCGCGTCCGGTGTCAACTCCAGTGAGTAGATTGCATCAGGATGCGGCAGCGTCGCCACGAGCTCGTGAGGAGGGTCCGTTCGGTAGACGAGGGCGTGCGCCGGCTCGAGCCCGATCTCGGCACCCGCATCGCACTCTGCACTCGCCAACAACGAACCATCCGCTGACCAGGCATGCCGCATCGGTGGCCCCTGGTGGTGCCGCAGTTCCTCGCCGACTCGTTCGCCCGACTGCGGATCCCAGAAGCGCACGCTTCGGTCCGAGCAGCCGGTCGCGATGCGCTTCCCGTCCGGCGACCAGCTCGCCCAGAGCACACAGTGCGACTTGCCCGGGTCCATCCAGCCGAGTTCGGCGTTCTCGACCGGCCCGCCGTGCCGCAAGGTCAGCAGACGCTGGCCTGATCTCGTCCAGACCGCTGCCGTCCCGTCCATGGAGGCGGTCAAGATCTGCTGCCCATCGGGCGAGAACACGGCCGAGTTGACCAGTTGCTCGTGCACGAACACGCCGACGATCCGACCCTGCAGATCCACCAGTCGCGCCTTCCCGTCGAAACCGATGATCAGGAACTGCGTGCCGTCCGAAGCGAAGTGCACCTCCGACGGCAGCACGCCACTGGGGAACGTGTCCAGTTCCAGCCGCGCCACCTCACGGCTGCGCAGCGTCGCGGCGTAGAGCGCCGACAGCGTGTCGACATTCGGCGCCTTCTCGTAGCCGGCGATCGCCTGCACCAACGACGGCACCGGGCCCGCGCGCCCGTCGCTCGCGCGCAGTGCCATCTCAACCGCCTTGGCCTGCTCCAGCGCCGCCTCACGCTGCGCCAGCGCATCGCCGCGTTCGCGCCACAGCCAGCCGAGCACCACGGCCACCGCAACCAGCCCCGCGAGCAGCGTCGCCACCACCGGGTTGCGCTGCGCGAAGCGCTGCACCCGCGTCGCCACGCCCGGCCGCTTCGCCAGGATCGGCAGGTTCGCCGCCACGCGCCGCAGGTCCTCCGCCAGCGCCGCCGCCGTCGCGTAGCGCCGTTCAGGCTCGCGCGCCAACGCCGTCAGCAACACCGTCCACAGCTCGCGCCCGATCGCGCAATTGGTGCGCCGCGCGTCCGGCACGTCGCCGCCGAGGATCGCGCGGAACAGACTCTCGCGGTTCACCTCCCGGAACGGCGGCTCGCCGGTCAAGCACTCGTAGAGCACGACCCCGAGCGCATACACGTCGGCGCGTCGGTCAGCCCGCTGCCCCGCCACCTGCTCCGGCGCCATGTAGACCGGCGTGCCGATGCGATCGCCCGACAACGTCAGCGCGCGACCTTCCGTCTCCGAGTCGACCGCCAGTGCGAGGCCGAAGTCGAGCAGCACCGGCTCGCCCACCGGCGTCACCATCAGGTTGCCTGGCTTCACGTCGCGATGAACGAGCCCCGCTTCGTGGGCGGCATGCAGTGCCTGCGCCGCCTTCGCCACGAACTGCACGATCGGCCCCACACCGGACCCCGTCCCAGGCAGCGCCACCATCGTGCGTTGCTGCCGCCGAGTGTCAGCGAGATGTGCAGCGAGGTCGCGTCCCGGAACGTACCGGATCGCGAGGAAAGCCTGCCCACCGTCGCGGCCGACTTCGTACACGGTGCAGATGCCCGGATGGTCGAGTCGGGACGCCGCCAACGCTTCGCGCTGGAACCGCGCCTGCGCCTTCTCGGTCGCGGCGAGTTCGCGGTGGATGATCTTCAACGCCACGCGCCGTTCCAGCTGTTCGTGCTCGGCGAGGTAGACCGTGCCCATGCCGCCGCTGCCGAGCAGTGACAGGACGCGGTAGCCGCCGATGCGCTCCGGCAGGCCCGGCGCTGCCGCGTCCGACTCGTTGGTGCCCGGCTCGTGCAAGAACCCGACCTCGTCGAGCATCGCCAACAGCCGTGCCGCGCGCGCCGCCTCTGCCGACTCACTCGCACGCACTGCATCGAGTGCCGATGGCCGGTCGTCGCCAGCCTCCAGGCACCGCAGCAACAACGCTTCGGCGCCGTCGGGACGAGCGGCATCCCCGCCTTCAGGTTCTTTCTCGTTCATGGCGTGGTCAGCACTCGCTTTGCTGGCGACCGGGCGTGGATCGCGACGAGCCGGGGAGCATTTGGTGCCGTCATGCCCGAGTCAGTAGGGGTGCAGTCATCGAACACCAGCAGAATGCACTGCCGCGCGGCAGGTCTCGCAGATTCGGCGGTGAGCGCGGCGAGGTCGGCGCGATGAACTGAACGGCCGCGGCCGGCAAACCGCGGAACAGCCGCCCTTGATCAATGGCGTCAAGGCCAGCGGCCACCGATCTCCCGACCTGGGCGGGACCGAGCAGCAAGCAAGTCCCGATCCGAACCGACCCGTGGCACCGCCGCCCCCGCGGCGTCGGGCGAACACGACGCCTCGTCGTGCACCACCCACCACTGCGCGCCATGATCCCGCCATGCCTGCACCCTCCGGCGGGAATCGCCACAGCGGCGAACTGCTGCACGCCTCGCACGCCGGCGACCGCGCGGCCCTCGAGACGTTGCTCGCAACGCACCAGCCGGCCCTGCGCGCGTTCGCCCGACTGCGCATGAGCCCGCTGCTGCGTGCGCGCGAATCGAGCGATGATCTGGTGCAATCGGCCTTCTGCGCGGTGATCAAGGCGCTGCCGGCGTTCGAGTACCGCGGCGAAGAGGCTTTCCGCGGCTGGCTCTACACCGCCGTCGCCAACAAGGTGCTCGAACACGAGCGCGATGCACGGGCGCAGATGCGCGACGCGCGGCGCGAAGTGGCAATCCGAAACAGCGACGGCGACCCCGCCTTGTCTGGCGTGTACGCGCAGGTGTTGTCGCCGACCAAGGAGCTGATCGCCGCCGAGCGGCTGCGCGAACTCGAGGCCGCTTTCGACGCCATGCCCGACCACTACCGCGAGGTCCTGACGCTGTCGCGCATCGCCCGCATGTCGCGCGCGGCGATCGCCGCACAACTCGGCTGCACGGAGGACTCGGTGCGCAACCGGATGACGCGGGCGTTGGTCGCGTTGGCGCTGCGCATCGAGCGCCTGCGTTCAGCTTCGAGCGGCTGACGCACGCGAAGGTCACGGCCCTGCTGGAGCCAGAGACGGATGCCGACCGGCGCGGGATCCGCAAACGACGCGTCACGGCCGTCGTGACGGCGGCGCCGGTGTGGCCTCGGGCCCATCGGCCCACTACCGTGTGCGCCATGTTCCGACCCTTCCTCACCCTCCTCTTGGGCGCCCTCGTGCTCGCCGCCTGCGGGCGCGAGCAGCCGTCCGCCGAGACACCGCCGGCCGCCAACGCCAGTGCCCAAGCGGCCACCGCGCGCGTACCGGTGCTCACCTACTTCACGATGTCCGGTTGAATGTTCTGCGAGAAGGTCGAGCCCATCGTGAATGAGCTCGCACAGGAGTACGCCGGCCGGATGACGTGTGTCATCGCCAAGCACAACGAAGGCGACAGCCAGCAGCGCATCGAGCGCTACGGCCTGAAGGGCCACGGCATGGTCATCACCGACGCCGACGACAAGGTGCTGTGGTCGGAGTCGAGCCACAAGCAGACCAAAGAAGGCGTCACCGCCGCGATCAAGAAGGTGCTCGGCGGCTGAGTTCGTTCCCGATCAGTACCGCATCACGCAGATCGGAGAGCGGTAGAGACGGCCATCGACCTCGAGGAACCACTGCGTGACGAACGCCTTGGTGGTCTCCTCCGGCCTCGGCGCCGGAGCCCCGACGCGGCGCAGCAAACCACCCTTGGGCAGGTCGAGGTCGTAACTCAGCGGCTTGCCCTCGTACGGGATCGGCATCGATCCCGTCCAACTGATGCTGCCGGCACCCCCTTGGTAGTCCGCCATGGTTCCCCAGTGGATCTCGGCCGTGCCCCGCGCGCCCCGACCATGTCGCGGCCACGACATGCAGGAGCGCAGGCCTGGCACTTCGCCGAAGGGCCCCCGGTGCCGGATGCGGTAGGCGCTGCTCGCCAGTGCAAGCTTCCCCCGGGGTGCGGGGAGGAGCCCGGCTGCGGTCGGCGGCGGCGGACCCAGGCGGCGGGCGACGAAGAAGTCGTCGAGCAGCAGCATCCCGCTTGCTTGTCGGAAGCGACCAACCGGGTCCCCCGTGCAGAAGTCGCCGACGCCGACACCAGCACCGAGCTGCTGGCCCAGCGAGCCGTAGCCGCCGGTCGGCAACCGCGTGCGCACGCGTCGCGGAGGGCCGGGCGCCGCACTTGGCGAGGCATGCAGAATCTGCGCCGCGGTGTCGGCAAGCAGCGGCACCGGTCCGGCGAGCGAGAACAGGATCGTATCACGGACATCCGGCGTGCCAGCGACGACGGCGTCGATTGCGAGGCCATCGATCGGCACGCGGTTCCAGGCGGAGAGGCCGAGTGCTTCCCACGTCCGGTAGACGATCGGCGTGGTCCAGGACCCACCGGACCACTGCGTCATGTAGATCGTGCTCGAGTCCACCGTGCTCATCTGCCAATGAGTCGCGAGCCGTTTGGCTGCGCTCTGCTGCGCGACGACGGTGGCAAGGAACTGCGGCCGCAGCGTGAAGTACACCCACATGTCCGACGTCAGCCGGCTGGTCGTGAAGTGGTGCGCGTAGTCCAGCAGGTCGCTGTGGTACAGCGCCATGTGCATGTCCATCGCGTCGATGCCGTCCCCGGGTTCCAGGCCCAGCGCGTCCGGCGCCATCAAGCGCACGCTCTCCTTCTCGATCGTGAGTCCTTCGATCTCGCTCATCGGCAGGCACCAGCCGAACACGCTGCGATCGATCTCGCCCCTGTCGAGCGCATTCTGCACACCGGGCGACAGCGGATCGTTGCCGAGCGCCGCCCCATTCACGGTGAACGCGATCGCAGTCCAACCGTGCAAGCCGACTTCGAGCACCGCCTCGCCGGCCGCTGTCATCGTGACCGTGAGGACCTCGAGGCCCATCGACGTCGCGAGGAACGGCGAGTCGCCGGGGCCCATGGTCACGTTCGGGCCCAGCAGGTCCCCCGGCAGCCGATCGAACGGCGCCAACGTCGCCGTAGCGGGTTCGTATGGCCCGAAACCGGGCAGCTTGACCCGGATCGCGGGCTCAGCCGTCGTGGTCACGCCAACCGGAACACCGAGCAGGTAACCAGCCGGGTCCACCTTACAGGCGCACGCCAACACGCACACGGGCAACAGCCACTTCATGGTCTTCTCCGGGAACGGGAACGAGAGAGTGAGCCGGCACACGGATCCACGGCGGCGGACGAGAGCGGTGCCTTCCGTGCCTCTTCGTCCGAAGCCCTCACCGCTGCACGGGGATCACAGGGCGGAAGCCGACCGACGGCAAGGTTCGACCGTCCCAAAACGTGCGATCCGTGGCCCGCGCGGCAATCGCTCCCTGGTGCCAACTGCCGCCGCGCAGTTCGGCGCGCACGCTGCCGTCCCGCTCAAGCCGGTCGGCGACTTCGCAGGCATTGCCGTGCACGTCGTGCAGCAGGTATGCGTTCGGAGGGCCGCTGCCGACCGGCGCCGTACCCGGGAAGCCGTCGTCCCACGCCACCGCTTCGCCTTCGGCCTTCACAACCATCGAGCCACGCACCGACTGGTCGTGCAGATTGGCCTTGCCCCGCAGCGACGCGTGGTCCTTGCCGCACCAGAACGGCGTGTCGGTGCCGCCGCGCGCCATGTACTCCCATTCGTGGTCGGTCGGCAGGCTCATCCCCCACGCCAGCACGACATGCTCCATCCAGTCCAGGTTGGCATCGACCAGCGGATGATCGGGCCGGTAGAAGACCTCGGGCAGCGTGCTACCGTGGTCGCCCGGATCGAGCAGGTCCCACTGGCCGTTGGTGAACTCGTAGCGGCTGGCGAAGAACGGCTCGATCGCGACCTCCTGCAGGCCGACTTCGTTGTAGTGCCGCTCGGCGTCGTAGCGCGGCCCCGCGGGATCGTCGTGCTGCGAACCGATCGTCACCGCGCCTCCCGGCAGCAGCACGAACACCGGGCAGGTGCGCGGACCGATCACCCACCCACCGTCACGGCGCTGCGGCAGCTGGCCGCCGGGCAGCAGCAACGCGAATTCCTGCAGGCCGGTGCCGGCGTCGCGGCCGAGCGGCACGAGGCCAACCTGCGGCGGCAGGTCGAGGTCCGCGAAGCGATCGTCCTCGGCGAGCTCGCGCCGCACCCGTTCCCATGCCTCGCGGTGAGCATCGATCGTCAGCGCCTCCACCCGCTGGGCCCAGTCGATGCGCAACCGGATCTTGTCGAGTTCGGCGCCGGGCCGGGTCATGCGGGCCAGCACCTCCAGCGTGCGCGCGAGCGATCGGCGCAAGACGTCCTGCGCGTAACGGCCGCTGGCCCAGCCGCCCGGATCGCTGGCATCGCCCTGCGCCCGCTCGCCCGACTCGACGAAGGCGCGCATGCGATCGCGCTGCGCCAGCACCAGCTCGAACTCACGCAACCAGGCCCGCAGCGCCGGGAGTTCTTCGGCCCGCGCGGCCGGGGGTTCGAGTTCCTGTTCGCGCAGTTCGTCGACCCAGCGCACCAGACCGAACAGGTTGCCGTGCTCGAGCCGCTGCACGCTCTGCAGCGTGAGCAGGTGGATCGTCACCGCACTCGCCACCGCCCCCACCGTCAGCACCGTGGTGAACGCCACCGCGGTGGCGTGCCGCCGCACGAACTTGCGCAGCACGTAGCCGGCCGTCGGCCGGCGCGAGCTGACCGGCTGGTGGCGCAGGTAACGCTGGATGTCGTCGGCGAGCTGGCCGACGCCGCCGTAGCGGGCCGCGGCGTCCTTCGCCAACGCCTTCATCACGATGCTGTCGAGGTCGCCGACCAGCAGCCGGCTCAGGCGTCTGCCGCTCACCGTGCCACACGCCCCGGGCGAGCTGGTGTCGGTCGACGCACTCTCCTCGACCCGCACGCTCGGCGACGACGGCTGCCGTTCGCGGATCGTGCGGATCAGTTCCTGCACGTCCCAATCGCGGACCTGCCACAGGCCGAGCGGCAGCATGCCGGTCAGCAGTTCGTACAGCACCACGCCGAGCGCGTAGACATCGGCGCGGGTGTCGACGACGCGCGCCGCCGACTCGTCGACCTGCTCCGGGCTCATGTAATCGGGCGTGCCGACGAGCTGGCCGGTGTGCGTCCGGCGTTCCTTGTGGTCCTCGCGCACGACCTTCGCCAGCCCGAAGTCGATCACCTTGGCAACCGGCTCGGCCGGCGGGCCGTAGACCAGGATGTTCTGCGGCTTCAGGTCGCGATGGATGATGCCGAGCCGGTGCGCGTACTCGACCGCGCGGCAGACATCGATGAACAATCGCAGCCGCGCAGCGAGTTCGAGCCGTTCCTCGGCGCAGTACGCGGTGATCGCCTTGCCCGGCACGTACTCCATCGCGAAGTACGGGCGGCCCTGGTCGGCGCCGGCTTCGAACACCTTGGCGATGCCGTTGTGGTTCAGCGACGCCAGCGTCTGGATCTCGGCGGCGAACCGCTGCAGGCGCGCTTCGGTGTCCCTGCCGATCTTGATCACCTTGACCGCGACCGGCCGCCGGAACGGCGCGGTCTGCTCGGCCAGGTACACCTCGCCCATGCCGCCGGCACCGAGGCGCTGCTGCACCCGGTACGGACCGATGCGCTCGGGCAGCCCGTCGCGGCGGCGGGCCATGTGTTCGGCGAGCCAGCCGAGCTGGCGGCCGAGCCGCGACGCGAAGCCTGGGTGCTTCGCCTTGAACTCCTCGAGCGCCACCGAGCCGTCGCGTTCGATGCGCGCCAGGTACTCGGCGAGCGCTGCGTGGAACTCGTCCGACGACGGATTGGCCGCTTCCGTACCGGGGTCGCTCGTCGCCATGGCGTTCACCCGCGAAGGTCGTCGCGGCTCCGCGGCGGATGGTAGCCCGGTGCCCGCTCGCCGGCACGTCGGTGGCGGAACTCCGGCCCGCGCGTGCGTCGTGGGACAGCGCGCGGTAGCACCTCGCCCATGCTGCGCCCGTTCTTGTTCTTCGTCGCCCTGCTCGCCGCCTGCCACGCCTCCTCACCGCGCGCGCCCGAGTTCTTCCAGTCCCCGCCCGGGCCGCTGCAGGCGCTGCCGTTCTCGGAAGCGGTCGCCGCGAACGGGCTGCTGTTCGTCGCCGGCCAGGTCGGCAACCTGCCCGGCACGCTCGACCTCGCGCCCGGCGGCATCGCCGCCGAGTCGGCGCAGGCGCTCGCCAACGTGCAGGCGATCCTCGAACGCCATGGCTGCGCGCTGCGCGACGTCGTCAAGGTCACGGTGTTCCTCGCCGACATCGGCGAGTGGCCGGCGTTCAACGACGCCTACCGCAAGGTCTTCCAGGCCCCGTTCCCGGCGCGCAGCGCGCTGGCCGCGAGCGGCCTGGCGCTGCGGGCGCGGGTCGAGGTCGAGTGCATCGCCGCACTGCCGGCGCCGAAGTAGCGACCGGCACGGATTCACGGACTCGGGCGCGGACTCACGCGACTGCGCAGCGCGCCATCGCGTAGATGCACATGGCTGCGAGCGCGAACAACGCCGGCCGCACGAACCAGCGGGTGCCGCGGTCGGCGATGTCGTGCCACCGCTCGCTCCAATCACGGTTCTGCCAGGCCTCGGGACTCTCGTCGGGGACGCCGTCGCGATCGCAATCCTCGTCGCCCTCGAAGTCGCGTCGGGCACCGTCGGCGAGTTCGGCCTCGATCTCGCCAGTCGTCGCCGACCCCTGCGGCGTCTGCGGCGGTTGCTCTGCCCGGATCATCGCCAACGCGCGTTCGCGATCCGGCTCGCCAACCAGCACGAAGCTGCGGTAGCGCAGTGCCGGGATCTTGCCCATGTAGGCCGGCTCGGGCTGCACCGGCTCCGCGTTCGCCAGCGCACCGATGCCAGCACGGCGCAGACGCTCTGCCAGCTGGTCGGCTTCCGCCGCCGATCCGGTCGTCACCAACTCGACGAGCTGCTCCTTGTTCATGGCACGACCGGGGTGCACGGGCTCGTCACGCCTTCGCCAGTTCGCCGATCGCAGTCACCAGCGCGTCGAGTTCCGCGGTCGTCGTGTAGAGCTGCGGCGTCACCCGCACGCCGCGCACGCCGGCCGCCGCGCGTTCGATCGCGACGGCGAAGATCCGGTAGCGCGCCAGCAGTTCCTTCGCCAGCGCGTCGGGCTCGATGCCGTCGATGCTGAACGTCGCGATCGCGCACGACCGCTCCGGGGCCTTCGGGGTGAACAGCCGCACGCGCGGCAGTGAGCGCACCTTGTCGGTCCAGTACCGCTGCAGCCAGCGCAGCCGTTCCTCCTTCCTGGCGATGCCGATCTCGCGGTGCAGGGCGATCGCGTCCTGGATCGCGAGGTCGGTCGCGACGGGGTGCGTGCCGGTGTGGTTCAGCTTGTCGATCACCGTGTCGGCGTGGTCGTCGCCGAACAGCGGCCACAGCCCCGCGACGCGTTCCTGCTTCACGTACAGGATGCCGGCGCCGAGCGGGCAGCCCAGCCACTTGTGCAGGCTGGCGCCGTAGTAGTCGCAGCCGAGCTCCGGGATCGTGAAGGCGAAGTGCGCGAACGCGTGCGCGCCGTCGACCAGCACCGGCACCCCCTTCGCGTGCGCCATGTCGACGATCCTGCGCACCGGCAGGATCTGGCCGGTGATGTTGACGAGGTGCGGGATCATCAGGAGGCGCGTCTTGCCGGTGATCGCGCTCGCGTAGAGCTCGACGATCTCGTCGTCGGAGGCCGGGTCGACCGGCAGCGACACGAGCCGGTTGACGATGTGAAAACGCCGCGCCTGCTGCTCGAACATCAGCAGCATCGCCCGGTAGTCCTGGTGCGCCATCACCGCCTCGTCGCCCTGCCGCCAGTCGAAGCCCGCGATCACGGTGTCGAGCGATTCGGTGGTGTTGCGGGTGACGATCAGTTCGTCGGCGCCGCAGCCGGCGAGTTCGGCGAGCAGCGTGCGCGACTGCAGCTTGTCGTCGGCCTGGCGGGTGCGCATGTAGAACGCGGCGTCGACGTTGACCGCGCGGGCGTGCGCGACGAACGCGTCGAGCACCTCGTCGGCGGCGCGCGAGTAGAAGCCGTGCTCGAGGTCGATGCGATCGGCCGGCAGGCGGTAGCGGGCGCGCAGCTGTTCCCAGAAGTCGCCAGTCGCCGCCATTCCCCGATGGCCCGCCCGGCCGAGGTCCGCGAACGCGGCGCCGGCCGCAGCACCCCCGACGGTGCGCAGGAAGTCACGCTTGTCCATGCGGCCCATGCTACGCCGCCGCCCGCCGGGACCGTGCGGTTGCCCGGGCGTCCTTGAACCGTGCCGGATTCCCGGGAACCCACCTTGGGTCGGCGGACCCGATCTCGCTGGCAGGGACATGGCCATCTCCCCGACCATGCGTCCGCTTCCCTTCGCCCTGTTCGCGCTGACCGCCGCCGTGCTGGCGCCGCCGGCGACCGCCCAGGTCGTCGCCTACCACGACCAGAACGGTGCTGCGCACCAGCTCCAGCACGACACGCTGTCGCCGCTGGGCTACCGCATGATCGCGCTGACGATCTACGGCACCACGTCGAGCCCGAGCTACGCCGCGGTGTGGGTGCAGCGGTCCGGGCCGGTGTTTGCCGCCTTCCACGGCCTGACCGCAGCGCAGTACCAGACCTTCGCCGACACCTGGTCGCCGCTCGGCTACCGGCCGCGCATCCTGTCGGCGATGGGCAGCGCGGCGAACCCGCGGTTCGCGGGCAGCTACGAACTGACCAACGCCGCCGGCTGGACCAGCCATGGCCTGACCGAGGCGCAGTTCTGGACCGAACGCAGCAACGCGCGCGACCTCGGCCTCGACGTCACCGCGGTCGACATCTACGGCTCGGCCGCCGATCCGCGCTACATCGTGGCGTTCGGGCCCGTCAGCTACGGCCAGCACGAAGTCGTCAGCAGCGACGTCGCCGGCTTCCAGGTCCACTTCGACGCGCTGGCGAACGGCCACGCCAGGCCGTCGCTGGTCGGGTTCAACGATGCGCAACGGTTCGTGTCGTTGTGGCGCAGCGACGACGTCGGCGACTGGATCGCACACACCGACATGACCGCGGCCGAGTACCAGACCAACTTCGACACCTACATTCTGCAGAACCGCTACCCGATCTCGCTGCAGGCGTCGGGCAGCGGCAGCAGCCGCCGCTTCGCCGCGGTGTGGGCCCCGAGCGACCTGCCGGCAGCGACGGTGTGGACGGCGATCGGGCCGACCGTGCCGCAGTTCGCGCCGTTCGACGCGTGGGCGCAGAGCTGGATGGCGCAGAACGGCATCCGCGCCGCCAGCATGGCGATCGTGCGCGACGGCCGCCTGGTGCACGCCCGCGGCTACACCCGCGCCCGCACCGGCTACCCGATCACGCTGCCGACGAGCCTGTTCGAGATCGCGTCGTGCAGCAAGCCGCTGACCAGCATCGCGGTGCACCAGCACTTCCAGAATCCGGCGAGCAACATGGCGCCGGGCGACACCATGATGTCGTACTTCCCGACCGTGATCGCGAGCGCTCCCGGCTGTGCTTCGATCACGCTGCACCACTTGCTGACCCACCAGGGCGGTTGGAACCGCAACGTGTCGCCCGACCCGATGGTCGGCCTCGACAAGACGATCGCCGACACGTTCGGGCAACCGCTGCCGATCGGCAAGTTCCTGATCTACCGCTACATGGTCGGCACGCAGCCGCTCGACTTCACGCCCGGCACCGACTCGCAGTACAGCAACTTCGGCTTCTCGGTGCTCGGCCAGGCGCTGGAAGTGCGCAACCCGGGCCTGAGCTACGCGCAGATCATGCAACAGCGCGTGTTCGCGCCGCTCGGCATCACGCGGGCGCGCATCGCCGACTCCGACGCGCTGCACCCCGGCGAAGTCCGCTACCACCCGTGGACGCCGATGCTGAGCCGCAGCGTGCTCGCCAACGCCCAGCCGTGGGTCGCAGGCCAGTACGGCGCGTTGAACAAGGAGAACATGGACTCGCACGGCGCCTGGGTCATGGCCGCGCCTGACTACGCCAAGGTGCTCGCGGCGTTCGACCTCGGCGGCAGCAACCCGCTGCTCGGTCCGGTGCAGACCGCGAACATGTGGACGGTGGAGCCGGGATACAGCTCGCTGATGCGCGGCTGGTTCCGCACCAGCGTTCCTGACGGCATGGGCGGCCAGGTGGCGATGTACCACCACAACGGCCTGCTGTATGGGGCGACGTCGTTCATCGCGCGGCGCGCCGATGGCCTGTCGTTCGTGTTCCTGACCAACGGCGACCGCAACAACCTGTTCGGCGACGACCACGGCGCGCAGCTCAGTGGCATCGCCAACACGATCTCGCTGTGGCCGACGTGGGACCTGTTCCCGCAGGTCTACCTGCCGGGTTTCCAGCACGTGCCCGGAGCGGTGTCGACGTTCGGCGTGGCCTGCGGCGGCACCGTGGCCCCGCTGACCTTCGGCGTCAGCGGCACGCCCGAAGTCGGTGCGGCGATGACGTTCCAGCTCGGCAACGCCCCCCCCAACCACATCGCGCTGACCGTGCTGGGGGTCCAGCAGACGAGCGTGCCGCTGGCCGGCCTCGGCGCCCCCGGTTGCTGGCTCTACACCAACCCGCTGACGAGTGTCGTGGCGGTGACGGGGTCCAGCGGCAGCGCCTCGATGTCGTGGACGGTGCCGCCGGTGCCGGCCGCCATCGGCCTCGTCGTCACCGCGCAGGGCGTCGTGGTCCAGCCGACCGCCAACCCGCTCGGGCTGGTGACGACGCGCGGCGTGAACGTGCTGGTCGGTGGCTGGCAGTGAGGGAAGTCCGCCGCCGTGGCGGCACGGGGATCCTGGGAGAGCCAGGCCGGCTGTGACAGCCGGCCCGGCCGCCTGCTGGGAGGCATGGCGCCGATTCGCGCCGCACCAAGGACCTCCCATGACCACGCTCAACCATCGTTGCCTTCCCCGCGGCACGTCGCTGCTGGCCGCCGCCCTCTTCACCTCCCTGTCGCTGCCCGCCCAGTGGGCAGCGCTGCCCATCGCGCCGACCGACCCGGTGTATCAGGACGCCTTCCAGGTGCTGACCGTCACCGGCGGACAAGCCCATGCCTTCTCGGCGATGGCGCGCAGCTGGCGCAACCTCGGGCCGTGCTACGACGGCGGCTACGCGACGCCGCCGCTGCAGTACGGCGACTTCGTCACCCTGTTGCGCATGAGCGACCACGACTGGCGTGCGTACAGCGCCCGCCTCGACCAGTACGCCGACATCCACTTCGTCGAACTGCCCGACGCGCTGACCGTGGTCGTCGAGGACGACGTGATCCTGATGATCGGCACCCAACAGGGCATGCCGTGGAAGGAAGCGTGCGGCTACAGCGGCCAGACCAACACCTGGCGCTCGATCGCGATCACGCCGTGCAGCGTCGCGACGTCGCGCTTCGTGCTCGGACTGAAGATCGATGGCGTCGCCAAGGCATGGGGCTTCGGTGCCCGCTTCGGCAGCTGGGTCGAACTGACGCAGTACGGCGGCGAACTCGCGGCCGACGGCAACGTGCTGCTGCTGAAGGGCTCGCCCGGCGCGAACGCCGCCGCGTTCAGCGGCGTGCTCGGCATGTGGACGGTGTCGCCGGCGCAGAGTGCGTCGAGCGTGCCGACCCTCGACCACAACGTCGCCTACGTGCGTGCGTACTCGGCGGCGTTCGCCAACGGCCTCAACTGCGCCTACAGCGCCTACACCGGCGTGTGGGCGAGCAGTGGCGCGGCGAACAGCGAACGGCTGACCGACAACACGGTGCTGGTCGAGATGCCGCCGGGAGCGGTCAACCAGGCCTACCGCGCGTTCGGCGCGCGGCCGGGAACGTGGGCGACGCTGTCGGTGCCGGTCGCCGGCCCGGTCGAGACCACCGACGAGGACTGGATCGTCGTGAACTCGCCGTCGACGACGACGCTGCACGCGTTCAGCGGCTTGTGCTCGGCCGCCTGGCAGAACGAACCATACGGCGGCACCATCACGATCAACACCGGCCCCGATCACCTGGCCGTCGGCCGCGATTCGACCGGCATCGTGCACACGTTCTCGGCGATGGACGCGGCGTGGGCGCCGGACCTGCCGTTCGCGGGCAGCGTGTCGACGTTCACCGGCCACTGCCAGGCGGTGATCGAGAACGCCGCGACGCGCTTCGCGTACTCGCTGCGCAACAACGCGTGGGTCGCCGGGCCGGCGAAGGATCCCGCAGTCGTGCACTCGGTCGCCTGGGGCGGCTCGGCCTACGGCGAACGCAACCCGTCGTCGGGCGAACTGGTGTTCTGGCACGAGCGCCGGAGCCAATGGCTGACCACGTCGCTCACCGGCACCGGCACCGTGAACCGCTACGCCGGCCGCAACGTGCTGCTGCTCGATGCGACCAGCCTGGTGCCCCCTGGCCCGATGCAGGCGTTCAGTGCGCAGCGCGGCGACCTGGTCGCAGCACCGGGCTTCGTCGGTACGCCGGTCGGCACGCCGAAGGTCGACGAGAACGTGGCGTGCGTGCGCGACGGCGCCGGCCTGCTGCACGCGTTTGGCAGCCCGGCCGACACCCACACGTGGTACCAGTGGCCGCTCGACACCGAGTACCAGGTGTTCACGACCGCGGCGATGCCGCCGGTGCCGATGCGCACGATGGTGCGCGGCAACCCGGGCGACCTCGGCTTCGATCTGCTGTCGCTCGGTGCGAACTTCGGCGGTGTGCCGTTCCCCGGCATCGGCACGCTCTACCTCGACCTCGCATTCGGCCTCGTGGTCCTGGGCCCCGGTGTGGTCGGCGCCAACGGCCTGTTGCTGGCTCCGATCGAGCTCAGCATCCTGGCCGCGCCGGGCAGCGCCGGCCTCTGGCAGCAGGGCCTGACGTTCGGAACCAGTGGCGCGGCGCTGCTGGGCCCGGTGCCGGAGTCAGCGCGCTTCTTCTGACTCATTTTCGACAGTTTGAACCTGCCCCAGTTGCGTGGACACGCGGTTTGGTGAGACAGCAGGTGACCAGCTCTGCTGGTCCCAGTCAACGGGGAGATGGTACGGAGACGCGTCCGCACACGAATGCTGGGGCGCCGCGCGCA
>JBASWX010000150.1:0-4825 GCA_049276695.1 Planctomycetota bacterium | reverse complement strand
AGGGTTTCGGCGGCCGGCCGGTGCTCGACTTCACCGGGCCCGGCATCACGCAAGGGCTGGTGTCGCCGTCGAACTCGCTGGTGCTGCAGGACCTGGTGCTGCTCGGCGGCCCGTTCGGCATCGACGTCGTGCAGACCGACGTCAGCGGCCAGGCGGGGCTCGTGCTGGCGAACGTGCGCGTCGAGGGCGCGGCCGGCTTCGGGCTGCGCGTCACCGCGACGATGCCGAACGGCGTCGGCCGCCTGATCCTCGAAGATTGCGAGTTCGTCGGCTGCCCGAACGCGGTCGTGCACGACGAGTCCGGCGGCGGCCGCACGACCATCGTCGAGGCCCACGGGCTGTTCGTGCGCGGAGCGAACGTCGGCTTCGACGCGACGATCGGTGCTGGCGGCAGCACGCGCTACACCTTCGACCACGTCGACGTCGAAGCGACCGCGATCGGCCTGCGCCTCGTGCGCCCGGCCGCTGCCAACCGGCAGGCGCTGATCGAAGGTGACTACGTCCGGGTGCGCGCCGCGGACTGCGCGCTGTTCGCGTGCCATCCGACCGCGTGGACCTGGGCGGTGCTGCGGCTGTGGGATGTGCAGGCGGGCCCCGGCGGCACGGCACTGCGCCTCGGCAACGCCGGCGACGCCTGGTTCGGCGAAGTAATGGACCTCGCGAGCGTCGGTGACGTCGCGATCGGCGCCGGTGGGGCCGCGGGCCAGCCGGTCGCGCTCGCGAACTGGCGCTGCCGGAACGGTGCGGTCACGTTCGCCACCAGTGCGGCGCAGACAGTGACCGTCAGTGAGTCGCGGTTCGACAACTGCGCCGTGACGACGGCGGGCAGCGGGCCGATCGCGGTGACTGGCAGCTGCTTCGCCGCCGGCTCGCTGGCCGGAACGCCAGCAGCCCCGTTCGTGCTGACCGACTGCTTCGCCCCTGGCGCCGGCGCCAACGTGCAGGTGACGTCGCCGGTGCCGGTGCAGCAACTCGGCTCGATGTCGATCGCGCCCGAGAACGTGCTCGCCGGCGGCAGCGTGACCTTCCACGCCGACCTGCCGCCCGGACTGGTCGGCCTGTTCGTGCTCGGCTTCACGCCCGGAGCGCCGCTGCTGGCGCCGCCGTTCCGGGTCTACGTCGACCCGACCAACTACGTGCTGTGGCCCGGCGCCTACGCGCTGCAGCAGACGGCGACCTGGCAGGTGCCGGCCGGCGTGCAGTTCGTCGGCATCGACCTGACCGTGCAGATGGTCGTGCTGCCGGGTGCCGGGATGCAGGCGCCGTGGCTGCAGATGCCGCCGGGCCGCCGTTTCGTGCTGCAGTAGCACCGCGTCCATCGCCCACGATCACCGGCACATCCGCGGAACTCCGGCCGGGCGAGCACTGGCGTGACCTATGCTGCGGTCCGTGTCGAATGAACAACCGCCTGCCAGGGACATGGCAGCCACCGCGCCACCGATGCTCGCCCAATGGCGCGCCGCGCTGGCGCCGTTCCTGATCCCGCACGCCGGCCGCGCGACCTGGCAACTGTGCAACACCGTCGGCGCCTACCTGCTGGTCTGGGGCGCGCTGTGGTACTGCGTCGACGTCTCGTTCTGGCTGACGGCGCCGCTGGTGCTGCTGGCCGGCGCGCTGCTGGTTCGCGTCTTCATCATCTTCCACGACTGCGGCCACGGCTCGCTGTTCGCATCGCGGCGCGCCAACACGTTCTGGGGTCAGGTCACCGGCCTGTTGACGTGGACGCCGTTCCACCACTGGCGCGGTGAGCACGCGATCCACCACGGCGCCACCGGCGACCTCGACCGGCGCGGCATCGGCGACGTGTGGACGATGACGGTGCAGGAGTACCAGGACGCGTCGCGCTGGCGGCGGCTGTGCTATCGGCTGGCCCGCAACCCGGTGGTGCTGCTCGTCGTCGCCCCGCTGCTGCTGTTCGTGGTGCTGGAGCGCATTCCGCGCGCCGGCGCCAAGAAGCACGAACGCCGCTCGGTGTGGTACATGACGCTGGCGGTGCTGGGCATGGCGACCGGCATGAGCTTCCTGTTCGGCTTCTGGTCATGGCTGGTGCTGCAGCTCGCGATCCTGATGCTCGCCGGAGCCGCCGGCATCTGGCTGTTCTACATGCAACACCAGTTCGCCAACGCCTACTGGGAACGCGGCAACGACTGGGACTACGTGGCGGCGGCCATGCAGGGCAGCTCGTTCCTGACGCTGCCGCGCGTGCTGCAGTGGTTCTCCGGCAACATCGGCTTCCACCACATCCACCACCTGGACCCGCGCATCCCCAACTACCACCTGGAGCGCTGCCACCGCAGCGATTCGCGGTTCGAGTCGGTGCGGGCGATGACGATGTGGAGCAGCGTGCGATCGCTCGGGCTGCGGCTCTGGGACGAATCGTCGAAGGAACTGGTCAGCTTCCGTCAGGCACGCCGCAACTGCGCGAGGCGCCAGCGCTGATCGCCCGCACCGGCCGCCGAGCCGTTCAGCGCGCGGCCTTGTTGGCGACCGACCGGGCCTGCCTGGTCTCGTTCCAGGCGGCGAGTCCGCCGGCGTACTCGATGACGTTGGTGAAGCCGTTCTCGACCAGGATCGTGGCCGCCTTGCTCGCTGCATCGCACGCCGGCCCGGCGCAGTAGACCACGACCTTGCGCATCTTGCCGCCGGAGGCCTTGGCAGCGACTCCCTGCGCGAAGTGCTCTTCGCCGAGCGGCACGTTGCAGGCCCCGGGAATGTGGTCCTTGGCGAATTGCAGCCGGTCGTGCACGTCCACCAGGACGAAACCCTCGCGGCCCTTGCGCAACGCCGACAAAGCTTCGGTACTGATCGTTTTCCTCATGGGCCGACGATAGGGCCTGCGACCGCGTTCCCGCAGGCAAAGGCAGGAATGCCCCCGACAATGCGCAGATCGCCGCGCATTCAGCGACCTGCCGCGCGACCGTGGATCGCGTGGTACACCGCTTCGGGCGTCGCCGGGCAGCCGAGCTCGACGACGCCCGCCACCGCACCACCGCGGAACGCCGCCACCGCGTCGCGCAGCGCCTCGCGCACCGCGATCGCCAGCATCAGGGGCGGCTCGCCGACCGCCTTGCTGCCGTACACCGCACCCGGCTCGCTCGCGCGCGCCAGCGTGGCGACGACGAAGCGTTCGGGGCATTCGCCGATGCCCGGCAGCTTGTAGGTCGAGGCGCCGCGCGAACGCAGCGCGCCGTCGTCGCCGTACACGACCTCCTCACAAGTCAGCCAGCCGACGCCCTGCAGGAACGCGCCCTCGATCTGGCCGCGGTCGATCAGCGGCGCCAGCGAATCGCCGACGTCGTGCAGGATGTCGACCGCGCGCAGCCGGTGGTGCCCGGTGAAGCCGTCGACCTCGACCTCGGCGACGCACGCACCCCAGGCGAAGTAGCGGAACGGGCTGCCGCGCCCCGAAGCAGCATCGAAGCGGATGCCAGGCGTGGCGTAGAACCCGGTCGCGAACAACGGCAACCGCTGCTGCCACGCGCGCTCGACGACCTGCGCGAACGGGACCTGCTTGCCGCCGCCGCGCACCTGCCCATCGACGCACGCCACGTCGCCGCCGCCACAGCCGAGCAGGGCAGCAGCCACCGGCGCCAACCGTTCGCGCAGCTCGACGCACGCGCGCCGCACCGCTTCGCCGTTCAGATCGCTGCCGCTCGACGCCGCGGTCGCCGACGTGTTGGGCACCTTGTCGGTGCGCGTCGCCATCACCCGCACGCTGGCCGCCGGCACGCCGAGTTCGCGCGCCGCGATCGCGAGCACCTTGGTGTGCAGGCCCTGCCCCATCTCGGTGCCGCCGTGGTTCACCTGCACGCTGCCGTCGCGGTACACCAGCACCAGCGCCCCGGCCTGGTTCAGATGGCTGGTCGTGAACGAGATGCCGAACTTGACCGGTGTCATCGCCAGGCCGCGTTTGCCGTGCGGGTGCGCGGCGTTCCACTGCTCGACCTCGCGCCGCCGCGCCGCGAACGCGCTCATTGCCGACAGCTCCCGCCAGACCCTGGCGATGCGTTCGGCGTCCCGCACCTCCTGGCCGTAGTGCGTGCGATCGCCGTCCCGATAGAAGTTGCGCTCGCGCACCTGCTCCGGCGGCAGGCCGAGCGCGCGCGCGACACGGTCGACGATGTCCTCGATCACGACCATCGCTTGCGGACCGCCGAAGCCGCGCAGCGCGGTGTTCGACGGCAGGTGCGTGCGCACTGCGCGGCCGCGCACGCGCAGGTGTTCGATGCGGTAGCAGTTGTCGATGTGGAACAGGGCCCGCCCGACGATCGCGGTGCTGAGGTCGAGGCTGTAGCCGCCGTTCGCGAACAGTTCGCAACGCAGCGCGCGCAGCCGGCCATCGGGATCGAAACCGACTTCCCAGCGGGCCAGGAACGGGTGGCGCTTGCCGGTGATGGTGATGTCGCGCCGCCGGTCGAGGCGCACGACCACCGGCCGGCCGGTGACGAGACAGCCCAGCGCCGCGATCGCCGCGAACGCGTTCGCCTGCGTCTCCTTGCCGCCGAAGCCCCCGCCCATGCGCAGCGTCTCGACGACCACGCGGTGCGCCGGCACGCCGAGCACGTGCGCGACGGTCTGCTGCGTCTCGCTCGGGTGCTGCGTCGACGACTGCACGGCGAAGCCACCGGCCGCGTCGCGCCGCGCGTAGGCACACTGCATCTCCAGGTAGAAGTGCTCCTGGCCACCGGTGCGCAGTTCGCCAGCCAGCCGGTGCGGGCACGCCGCCAGCTCCGCGTCGGGGTCGCCGGTCGCGACCGTGCGCCATTCGTCGAGGAAGCTGCCCGCCGCGATCGCGTCGTCGATCGTCAGCAACGCCGGCAACGCT
>JBASWX010000149.1:0-11813 GCA_049276695.1 Planctomycetota bacterium | reverse complement strand
CCGCCGACTCGTCGACGCCGACGACCGCGCCGACCGCCGTCACGATCTGCGCCAGGTCGAACGCCGCGTAGCCAGGACCGCAGCCGACATCGAGCACGCGCTGACCGGGCCGGATGCAGGCCCGCTGCCAGGCCTGGTGCGCCGCGTCGGACCACAGCCGGTGTTGCAGACCCAGCCGCGACAGTTCGTCGGCGCCGGTGCCGAGCACGTACTCGCGTTCACGTTCGCTCATGCCGTGATGATGCGCACCGTCGTTCCCGGCGCCAGCACTCGTCGTCGCTCCGGGAGCACCCGCGAACTGATGACCGACTTCTACCGTCGCCTGCTCAGCGGTGAGACCGACAAGCTGAAGGCGTTCACCGACGCGAAGAAGGCGCTGCGCGCGAAGTACCCGGACCCGTTCCACTGAGCCCCGTTCCTGTTCCTCGGCGCACCGGAGTAGCAGCAGGCCCGACCATCGCGCGGCCCGGCGCGGCGCGCCCGCTACTTCGCCGCCTGCTTGGTGACGATCGGTACGAAGCCGACCTCGAAGCCCCTCGGCGGCGTCACCAACACCGCCGGATCGAGCGCCGCGAGCTTGCCGGTGGTCGCCGGCGGCAGGTAGACGCGGTCCTTCGTCCAGGTCCGGTGCAGCCGCTCGACGCGCTGCTGCATGCGCTCGCGTTCTTCGGCCGAGAGGTCGGCGTTCTGCAGCGCCGGTTGGTCGCAGAAGCGGTACCAGCTGTAGGTCACGACGCTGCCGTCGCCGAGTTCGACATGGAACGGTCCGGCGACCGGGCCCGGCGTCGCCCACGCGCCGTCGGTCGGGGTCACGTACGGCTCCGGGCGCTGCTTGGTTGGCGGCGTGAACGCGACGTCGCGCAGAGCAGGCGGCATCGCGGCGTCGGCTGGTGCTGGCCGCCACTGCGGCTTCTTGCCCTCGGCGTTGACGACGAAGTGCTCCGGCAGCGTCGCGAGACCGTCGTTGCCGACTCGCACCGCATCCCGATCCCACACCCAGCAGAAGGTGTGACCGTCGACGACGTCGGGCTTGGCGAAGCGCGCCCAGTCGACGTTGATGCGTTCGTCCTTCGGTGTGCCCGGCGTGTGGATGCGCCAGGTCGACCAGCCCTTGCCGGTCATCGTGTGCACGACGCCTTTCTCCGCGTCGATGCGCCCGTCGCACGGCGCACCACCGGCGAACCACGAAGCGACCGCGTCCCACAGCGCGTCCTTGCGGAACGAACGGATCCGGTGCACGAGCACCGAGCGGCCGTCGGCGTCGGCCGGGAACCGCGTCGGCGCCACCCGTGCGTGCAGCGCACCCTGCGCGTCGGCGGCGACGAACGCCGGCACGTACTGCGTCTCCATCTGCAGCGCACGGTTGGGTTCGGCGGGCCGCGCGTCGAGGAACAGCCCGGCGAACCCGGGCTGCTTCACCGTCGCTTCGGTGAAGAAGTACGGGGTGAAGAAGGCGACCGGTCCCCTGAAGTTCGCGGTGTCGAGGAACAGCGTCCAGCACTGGCCGCCGGTCGGCACGTCGGCACCCGCGGTCTTCGCCTTCGCCTCGGCGAGCGGCAGCGGCAGGTAGCCGTAACCGAACAGTTCGCCGCAGGTGCCTTGCGCGAGGTTGAGTCCATCCGGCGGCCAGATCACCCACGGGCTGAGTTGGGCGACGCCGTACTTGCCGAGCGGCCGCTGCCAGTCGCGGCCCTTGCCCGCACCGGGGCCGTTGGCCCACTGCGAGAACTCGAGCGCGACGCCGCCCATGATGAACTTCGGCGTCGGGGTCGCGAAGCGCGTGTCGCGCCACCAGCCGAGCCCGCCTTCGATGTCGGAGTAGATCTTCGCCTCGGGCTTGTCGGCGCCGAGGTGCGCGAACATCCAGGTGCCGAACAGGCCGGTCTGGAAACGATCGCCGGGCCACGCCGCGAGCAGCGGCCACGCGGCGACGTGCATCGCGAAGCCGCCGCCGAAGTCGCCGACGACGCGTTCCTGCGGCACACCGAGGTAGCCGTCCATCAGCCCCTCCTGCGCGCCCGTCGGTGCTGGCTGCTGCGCCGCGGCGGCGCCGGCGATCAGGAACGGAACGAGGCGACCCAGCGGAGTGGCACGCATTCGCAGTTCCTTACTCCGCCCGCACCGATTGGTGCGAGCAGGAACCGGACCTCCCTGCAAACGGGTACGAACACTCCGCCCGCGGCATCCGGTGTTCCCTCTGCTCGCGCGAGCACCCTTGCCAGACCAGGACTGCGGGGTTCGGATCGTGACGCGCGCGCAGCCCTCCTTCACCGACTCGTCACTCCATGCCCGCAACCCCGTCGCTCGTCGTCGTTCCCCTGCTCGCCGCCGTCGCCAGCTTCGCCGCACCGTCGCCGGCCCAGCAGATGCCGAAGGCCGACGTCGTCGATGTGCCGGCGATCGCCAGTGGCCTGTGCGTGAGCAACCTGTTCCAGAGCAACATGGTCGTGCAGCGCGACAAGCCGATCGCGGTGTGGGGCCAGGCTGCGCCGGGCGAAGAGGTCGCGGTGTCGTTCGGCAGCGACCGCCAGACGTCGCGCGCCGAAGCCGACCGTTCGTGGCGCGTCACGCTCGCCGCTCGACCGGCGAACGCGACGCCGCAGCAGCTGGTCGTGCAAGGCAAGGACGTGCGGCTGGTCCTCGACAACGTGCTCGTCGGCGATGTCTGGGTGCTCGGCGGGCAGAGCAACATGGAGTTCGAACTCGAGAAGGTCGAGAACGGCCCGCTCGAGATCGTCTCGGCGAACTTCCCCCACATCCGGATCCTGACCGTGCCGTACGCGATCGGTCCGGAGCCGGTCCGCGGCTTCGCGCGGCTGCACGAATGGAGCGACTGGTTCGGCCAGCACTTCAGGAAGGGCGACTGGGATGTGTGCACACCGGCCATCGCCCGCGAGCTGTCGGCGATCGGCTACACGTTCGCGCGCCGCGTGCACCTGGCGAGTCAGGTGCCGATCGGCGTCATCGACGTCTCCCGCGGCGGCACCACCGTCGAGACGTGGACGCCGCTCGCGCGGCTGCGCGCGCTGGACGAACCGTACCTGCGCGAGAAGCTCGCCGACTGGGAGCGCCGCGTCGCCGAGTGGGATCCCAAGAAGGACCTCGCGCAGCGCGTCGCCCAGAACCGCAAGTGGGTCGAACAGCAGATCGCGGCCGGCAAGCCGGTGCCCGACGATCGCAAACAGGACCCGAACGATCTGCGTCCGGGCCCGATCGCCGACGCGAACCACCCGGGCCACTGCTACGCCGGCATGATCGCGCCGCTAGCGGGCCTCTCGGTGAAGGGCGTGCTCTGGCACCAGGGCTACAACAACACGTTCGACGGCATGCCCGGCGTCGGGCTCTACCGCGCGGTGCTGCCCGAGATGATCCGTGCGTGGCGCGCCGCGTTCGGCGACCCGAAGCTGCCGTTCGGCATCCTGTCGTTGCCCACCGAGGGCAACCCGCAGACGCGCGACGACTACTGCGAGAAGATGCTCGACACCGGCATCTACATCCGCGAAGCGCACTACCGCACGTTCCTCGAGCTGTTCCGCGGCGGTGACACGAACGTCGGCTACGCGAGCACCTTCGACCTGCGCCGCCGCTGGTACCACCCGCAGGTCAAGATCCCCGCCGGTGAACGCATCGCGCGCTGGGCGCTCGCGACGCAGTACGGCTTCGGCGGGGAGATCGAATGGAAGCCGCCGATGCTCACCGGCATGGAAGTGCGCGACGGCGCGCTGGTGCTGCAACTCGACACGCCGGTCAGCGACCCCGAAGACGGCGCGATCTCTGGCTTCGCGATCGCCGGCGACGACCGCCGCTTCCAACCGGCCGACGTCAGCTACCTGGAGATCGGCAAGGACGACCGCGGCCAACCTCGCGTCGACCAGAAGCAGCTCGTGCTGAAGAGTCCGCTGGTGCCGGCCCCGCAGCACTTCCGCTACGCCTGGGGCCGCAACCCGCTCGCCAACCTGCAGGCGACCGGCAACAAGGACCTGCCGTTCGCGACGCAGCGCAGCGACGACTGGGACATCGGCGACGTCCCGCTCGGCGTGCTCGGCGACGACAGGAACCGCAAGGGGGCGCTGACCGGCGCGCAACTGAACCGCGTGCGCCAGGCGTTGCGCCAGGAGGACGTGCGGCGCCGGGTCGCGGAGGCGGAGGCGGTGCTGCGCGAGCACGGAGGCCGCGGCGAAGCGCGGCAACCGGGCAAGCAGTGAAGCAGGTGCGCGCCGAGCGGCGAATGGAGGCCGCGTTCGGCGAGGCTCCTCGCGCAATACCCGGCGCGCTCACTGGTCCCGTTCCTGTTCCTCGGCGCAGCGGAGTAGCATCAGGCCCGACCCTGGAGTCGGTCCCATGCCGCAGCTGATCCTCCGGTGCGTGTGCGCGTTGTCGTTCCTCGGTTCGCCCGCCGCCCAGGACTTCTTCGAGGGACTCGCGGCCGCGCAGGCGAAGATCGAGGCCACGGAGTGGCGAGCGGCGCTGGAACTGCTACTGACGCTGCCGGAACGAGTCGAGATCGACGAGGATCGCGAAGTTCTCTCAACCCGACTGAGAGAGGTTGGTGACCAACTGAGCGCCGGTGCGGACTTCGAGAGTGCGCTGCGAGCTCGCAGCGCCGAACTGACGGAACTCCGAAACCTCCACGTGGATCTTGATCACGCCTCGGTCGCGACCGCCCTCAACGACGTGGCCTTTTGCATGCATTCGCTCGGGCGCGCAGGGCAGGCATTGCCATGGTTCGAGCAGGCGCTGACGATGCGACAGCGTCTGTTCGGAGACGGCGACCACCCCAACATAGCGGCGAGCCTGAACAACGTGGCCACCTGCCTGCAGGCGCTCGGACGCGCAGACGAGGCGTTGCCGCGGTTCGAACAGGCGTTGGCGATGAGGAGGGCCCTGATCGGCGATCGTGATCACTCCGACATTGCAGTGAGCTTGAACAACATGGCGGCGTGCCTGGAATCACTCGGCCGCGCGAACGCGGCGCTACCGCAGTACGAGCAAGCTCTCGCAATGAACAGGCGCTTGTTCGGAGATGGCGACCACCTGGACGTGGCGAGGAGCATGAACAACGTTGCCCATTGCCTGCATTCCCTCGGGCGCGCGGGCGAGGCACTTCCTGTGCACGAACAAACCCTTGCGATGCGGAAGCGGTTGTTCGGCGATCGCGACCACCTCGACGTGGCGACGAGCCTGAACAACGTTGCCGCCGGCCTGCAATCGCTCGGCCGCGCAGACGAGTCGCTGACGCGGTTCGAACAGGCGCTGGCGATGCAGAGGCGGCTGATCGGCGATCGCGACCACCCCGCCTTGGCAACCGGCCTGAACAACGTGGCTGGTTGCTTGCAACCGCTCGGGCGCGCGGACGAGGCGTTGCCGGTGTACGAGCAAGCCCTCGCGATGAACAAGCGCCTGTTCGGCGATCGCGACCACCCCGCCTTGGCGACCGGCCTGAACAACGTGGCGGGCTGCATGGAGTCACTCGGGCGCGCCCACGAGGCACTGCCGATTCACGAGCAGTCCCTGGCGATGAGGAAACGCTTGTTCGGCGATCGCGACCACCCCGCCATCGCGACCGGCCTGAACGGCGTGGCCAACTGCCTGGGAGCGCTCGGGCGGAGGGACGAGGCGCTGCTGCGTTACGAACAGTTCCTAGCGATGAACAAGAGACTGTTCGGGGATCGCGACCATCCCCACGTGGCGACGGGTCTGAGCAACCTGGCCCAGTGCCTGCAATCGCTCGGGCGCGCCCACGAGGCACTGCCGATGCACGAGCAGTCCCTGGCGATGAGGAAGCGCTTGTTCGGCGATCAGAACCACATCGTCGTAGCGACGAGCCTGAACAACGTGGCCTACTGCCTTCAGGCGCTGGGGCGCTCGGGCGAGGCGTTGCCTCACTACGAGCAGGCGCTGGTGATGTACCGGCACCTGTTCGGTGATCGTGATCACGCCGACGTGGCGGCCAACCTGAACAACGTGGGACTCAACCTGCAAGCTCTCGGGCGCGCGGACGAGGCACTGCCACGGCACCAGCAAGCCCTGGCGATGAGGATGCGCCTGTTCGGCGGGCGCGACCACTCCCACGTGGCGGCGGGTCTGAACAACGTGGCCAATTGTCTGCAGATGCTCGGGCGCGCGGACGAGGCATTGCCGCACTACGAGCAAGCCCTTGCGATGTACAGGCATTTGTCCAGCGATCGCGACCACCCCGACGTCGCGTCTGGTCTGAACGGGGTAGCCACCTGCCTGCAGTCACTCGACCGCGACGGCGAAGCCCTGCCGCGGCACGAGCAGGCGCTGGCGATGCAGAAGCGCTTGTTTGGCGAGCGCGACCACCCGGACGTGGCAACGGGCCTCAACAACGTGGCCGCCAACCTCGCGTCGCTTGGGCGCGCTGGCGAGGCCCTGCCCTTGTACGAGCAGGCACTGGCCATGCGAAAGCGCTTGTTTGGCGAGCGCGACCATCCCCACGTGGCGGCGAGCCTGAACAACGAGGCCAGTTGCCTTCAGTCGCTCGGCCACCCAGACCGTGCCCTGCCCCGGGCCGAAGCCGCGGTGACGATGATCGAACGCATGCGCGACGCGTTGCGTCTGTCACCGGAGCTGCGGCAGTCGCTGTTCGAGGACATGAAGCGCGACGGCACCTTCGAGCGGTTCCAGCACCTTGCCACCGAGGTCGGGCGCCCGGTTGACGCGCTGCACGCGGCCGAACGCTGCCGCGGCCGCGGCCTGCTCGACCAGCTTGAGCAGTTCGGCGATCTCGAGGTGGAGGCGCAGCGGCGGGCACGTCTGCGAGGCGACGAGGTCACCAATGCACGCCTGGGAGCGGTGCGCAGGGACCTCGAAGCCACCCGCACCGCCAGCGATCGTCTGCTACACGAGCTGACGCGGCTAGCCGAAGCAACCGACGCCTCCGATAGGGATGCACGTCGCAAGGCCCTGCTCGCTGAGTCGAACGCCGCCGCCACGCAGCTGCGCCAACTGCTCGATGAGCGCGCGCGGCTGCTCGGCGACATGCTGCCCGTCGGTCGTGTGCGCACGCCCGGCGAGATCCAAAGCGCGCTACAGCCTGGCGAACTGCTGCTCGAGTTCACCGTCACCAGCGATGTCGCCTTGCTTTATGTGCTCGCGCACGAGGGCACGGCCGAAGTGCTCGGTTTGCCGAATGCGTTCACGACGATGGAGCGCGGGTTGTCAGCCTTGATGGAGCGGAGTTCGCGCACCCAGCAAAGAGGCCGGGATCCGGAGGCAATAGCGGCAGCGAGACCGGACACTCCCAGCACCGAACTGTTCATGAGCCTGATGCCCGCTCCGCTGTGGGAGCGCGTGCGCAAATGCAGCCGAGTGTTCGTCGCCGCGCACCGCAGGCTGCACCATCTGCCATTCGAGTTGCTGGTCACTGCCGCGAAAGACGGCAAGCCGACCTACTGGCTCGACGACGGGCCACCGATCAGCTACGTACCGTCGGGCACGCTGCTGCACTGGCTGCGACAGCGCCCCGGCGCGACGAGCGACGACGGCACGAGCCTCGACCTGCTCGCCGTCGGCGACCCGGGCAAGCTCGATGCAGCGCCCGAAGTGCCGCTCGAGGGTGTGTTCGTCGCCAAGGTGAACGACAACGGCGAAGGCGCACGTCTTGGCCTGCAGCCCGGCGACGTGCTCATCAGCTACGACGGTCAGCCGCTCACCGACGACAAGAGCCTGCGCGACGTACGCATGTCGACCGAGAAGGCGATCGAGGACGGCAGGCGCGGCAAGACGCCGATCCCGATCGGAGTCTGGCGCCGTGGCAGCACCGTGAAGGTCGAGGCAAATCCCGGCGCGCTCGGCATCGAAGTCGGGAAGGGCAAAGCCCGCGCCGCGTTCGAAGCGTCGCTGGGCAGCGACGCCTGGCTCGAACGCATCAAGCGCGCCGGCGATCTCGAACGCATCCGCCACTTATCGCCGCTGCGCGGCGCGCGGGCCGAGACCGAAGCGATCGAGAAGATGTTCGCGGACAAGAAGGCGAAGACCAGGCGCCTGCTCGGTGCCGAGGCGACGGAGACCGCGGTGTTCGACCTCGCGAGCGAGGCGAAGTACCTGCACTTCGCCTGCCACGGGCTAGCCGAAGAGTACGCCGGCCAGAGCCTCAGCATGCTGGTGCTGTCGCTGCCGCAGCACGTGCTGCCCGGCGACGACGGCCTCCTCAAACTGTCCGACCTGTGGAACAACTGGCGCGGCCGCTTGTCCTCGACCCACCTCGTCGTACTGTCCGCCTGCCGCACCAACGTCGGCCCGACCGGGCGCGACGAAGCGCCGCAGGCGCTGCCGATCGGCTTCTTCTTCGCCGGCGTACCGTCGGTGATCAGCTCGCTGTGGGCGGTCGACGACCAGAGCACGCGCGAACTGATGACCGACTTCTACGGTCGCCTGCTCGCCGGCGAGACCGACAAACTCGCCGCGTTCACCGCCGCGAAGAAGGCGCTGCGCGCGAAGTACCCGGACCCGTTCCACTGGGCCCCGTTCCTGTTCCTCGGCGCGCCGGAGTAGTGGCCGGACCACCGCCGACCGGCGGCACGGCGGGCGCGAACACCGTGCGCAGCGCGCGGGGGGCTGAAGCCCGGAAGATCGTGTCGTGGAACTGCTCGGGCATCGGCTGGTAGGTCCACACGAGGCCGGGCGGCGCCGCATTCACCAGCGCTTCAGCGAGCAACCGGGTCGCGACGACGATGTCCTGCTCGTCGGCAGTCGTCAGGTAGAGCGACGCGCGCAGCGACGGATCGCGCCGCAGCGACGCCTCGGCAGAGCGCGCGAGCTGACGGTCGTTCCACCACAGACTCGGACTGAACGCGAGGTAGTGATCGAACAGAACGGGCTCGAGCAGGAAGGTCTCGACGACGAACAGGCCCGCGAGCGACTCGCCGATCAAGCCGCTCTCGCCGGTCACGCGGTAGCGAGCGGCGATCGCCGGCATCAGCTCGTCGCGCAGGAACGCCCGGAACGCCGCCGAGCCGCCGACGCGTGGCGCGATCTCGCGATCGCTCGCCACCGCGGTCGGCCCGGTGAGATCGCGGCGGCGTGCGGTGTTCTCGACGCCCACCACCAGCATCGGCCTGACCTTGCTCCAGACGATGCCGGCGTGCACCGCTTCGGCGACGTGCACGAAGTCCTCTTCGAGACCGCCGTCGGGCATGTAGAGCACTGGATACGCGGCCGCGTTCTCGCGGTAGCCGGGCGGCGTGTAGACGTTCACGCGCCGCAGCTCGCCGAGCGCCTTGGACTCCAGCGTGAAGGTGGCGGCGTGCAGGAACGCGAACTCCGGGGCGGTCGACTCCGGCGCGCGGCAGGCCGCGGCGACCAGGAGCAACGACCACGTCGGCCAGCCAACTCGCGGACGCGTCATTGGTAGATGCTTACTCCTCCCTCGCCGGTCGGCGCGAGCCTTGATCAGGACCCGTCCCAACCGTGCCTCCCCACGCGTAGGGCAAAGCGCGTGCGCTGGCCAACAACCGGCCCTTGCTCATGCGGTGGTGCCCGGCACCACCGCTCCGGACCGGCACACCGCCGCGTCCATCTTCCTCCCACGGGCCCCGCCCGAGGCACGACCATGAACCTCTCCGCCACCCTGCGGTCGCTGTCCCTGGCGACCCTCCCCCTGCTCCTGTCCACCGCCGCGTTCGCCCAGGGCACCTGCAAGATGCTGGCGCTCGCCGACGACGTCGCCACGTCGCCGACGACGATGAAGCTGTGGGACGTCAACACCTCGAGCGGCGTCGCGTCGAACCCGCGGGTGATCAACGCGGCACCCAATCGCGCCCCGACCGCGATGGCGTTCTCGCCGTCCGGCACGCTGTACGGCGTCTCGCAGGGCACACCCGGTGACTCCCCCGCTGGCGCGAAGCTGTTCACGATCAACCCGGGCACCGGAGCGCCGCTGGTCGTCGGCACCCTGAACATCTGGCTCTCCGTCGAGGGTGACATCGCCTTCGACCCGATCACCGGCATCCTGTACGCGGTGACCGGGATCGGCGACCTGTTCACGATCTCCCCGACCGGCTTCTGCACGCTGGTCGGCAACCTGCCGCTCGACCTGCCGGGCGGCGCCGACTACTCGGGCCTGGCGTTCGACGCCACCGGCCAGCTGTGGGTTTGGAGCACGTTCGGCCAGGCGCTTCGGCGCGTGAACAAGGCGAACGGGGCGATCCAGAGCACGGTGACGACGGCGCCGGCACCGGCCTGGCAGATCGGTGGGCTGGCGTTCGATCCGGGCAACGGCGTCCTGTTCCTCGGCGGCAACGTCGGCACCACGCTGCTGTCGACCGTGATCCCGTCGTCCGGCATGACGTCGCCGATCGGGCCGATGAACCCGATGAGCAGCTGCTGGGCGATCGCGTTCGATCCGCGCGGCTGCGCCACGGTCGGCACGACAGGCACCGGCTGCACGACGGCCTACGCGTCGTTCTACGAGATCCTGACCGCCACCGGCATGGACCTCGCCGGCAAGAAGGTGATCGGCACGAACGGCGGCAGCACCTACACGGTGACGACCGTGCCCGGCAGCGGCTTCAGCCCGTTGCCCGGCGTGGCACCGCTGCCGCTCGGCAACGACGCCAGCATCGCGGTCGGCACGCTCGGCCTCGTGGTCGGCAGCAACGGCTGGCTCGCGCGTGGCCCCGGCAACAGCACGGCACCCGTCGCGACAGTGCCGCTGTTCCTGAACCAGCCGAGCTCGCAGATCAGCGCGTGGACCGACCTCGATCCGAGTTCGCCGGCGAGCGGCGGCGTCTACTACGACGAGCCCACGTTCGGCGTCGGCCGCGTCACCTACGACAACGTCGTCGGTTTCGGCACCGCGGGCTTCAACTCGCTGCAGATCACCTGGAACGTGATGACCAACGACTGGGTCATCGAGTTCGGCGCGCTGAGCACCCTGAACCCGACGAACTGGCTGGTCGGCTACTCGCCGGCCGGCGCCAGCCTCGACCCGGGCCCGTCGGACATCTCGACCTTCGGCGGCTCGCCGCTGACCCGGCCGCAGGCCGACACGCTGCCGCTGACGCTGACCGCGAACAACCGCCCGATCCAGGGCTTCACCGCCAACACGCTCACTGCGACGGTCACCAACGTCGACCCGACCGCGATCGCGCACCTCGGCATCCTCGGCCTGCTGTCGCCGAACCTGCCGCTGAACTCGCTCGGCCTGCCGAACGACTGCTTCCTGCACGCCTCGCCCGACGTGATCTCCGGACCGCACTGGTTCCCGTTCCCGAGCCTGACCTGGAACGTGCTGACGCTGCCGGCGGCGACGCCGTGGTTCCTCGGCCTCGTGTTCCATGCGCAGTCGGTGACGCTCGATTCGTCCGGCATCGGCCCGACCACGCGCGTCAGCAACGGCCTGAAGTACAAGGTCGGCGACAACTGAGCCTCGACAGCGCGGTCGGCCAGGCCGCCGGCGGACCGCCGTCCGTCAGCGGCCGCCAGCCACCGGCCGGCGATCGGGTGGCCACGGCAGGACACCCCGGTACGAATCCCCGCCGCAGCGCGTCGGTCGCGGATTCCGTCACACGCGCTCGGGTCGCGGCGTCTGATGCCCACGATGGCGGACCCGTCGGCACCCTGGAGCCTCGAGGCGCTGCGCGCGAACGAAGCCTGGCTGCGGCCGCTCGTGCGTTCGCTGGTCGACGACAACACGGCCGACGACGTGCTCCAGGACACGTGGCTGCAGGCCTGGCGCCGGCCCCCGCGCGGGCCCGGCACGCTGCGCACCTGGCTCGCAAGGGTGGCGATCAACTTCGCACGCTCGCGCCGCCGCGGTGAGCGCCGCCGGCTGCACCACGAGGGCGCCG
>JBASWX010000148.1:0-19157 GCA_049276695.1 Planctomycetota bacterium | reverse complement strand
GTCGTCGCGATTCCGGCCGACCTGCGCGTCCCGGCCCGCGTCGTCGTCACCGCGCAGAGCTCCGCTGACGAAGTCAGCCAGTCGCTGACCTTGTCGTCGGCCGCCGCCGGCCCGCTGGTGCACGTGACCACCGACCGGCCGGTGTACCGGCCCGGCGAGCCGGTGTTCGTGCGTGCCGTCGTGCTCGACCGCGTCACCCGCCTGCCGCTGCCGACGCAACACCCGATGACCGCGCAGCTGCTCGACGCCCGCGACGCCCCGATCGCCAATGACCAAGAGCAGGCGGCCCCGGCCGGCGTCGGTTCGTTCCGCTTCGTGCTGCCCGCCGACAGTGCCGGCGGCCCGCACCAGGTGCTGGTGCAGTCGCAGACCGGCGCGTTCCCGCCGGAGACCGCGGAGATCGTCGTGCGGCCGTTCCAGAACCCGCAATTGAAGAAGGCGATCGTGCTCGACCGCGCCAGCTACGCGCCGGGTGCGCGCGGCGCGGCGACGGTGACCGTGCAGCGGCTCGCCGCCGGCGGTGCCGGTGCGAGCGGAGCAACCGCGGACGCAGCGCTGGTGATCGACGGCACCGAAGTGTGGACCGGCAAGCAGGCGCTCGGGCCGGACGGCGAGGCGACGTTCGCGTTCACCGTGCCGAAGGACGTCAGCAAGGGTGCGGCGCGCTTCGTCGCGACGATCGACGACGGCGGTATCGTCGAGACCGAGGTCAAGCCGTTCGTGGTGCCGACCGGCAAGGTTGCGGTGTCGGTGTTCCCCGAAGGCGGCGAACTGGTCGCCAACGTCGAGAACAACGTCTACCTCGAGTGCGTGGACCCGCTCGGCCGACCGATCGACGGCGCCGGCGAACTGCTCGATGGCCGCGACCGCACCGTGGTCCGCTTCCGCACCGCGCACCAGGGCCGGGCGAAGCTGGCGTTCGTGCCGCGATTTGCCGAGACCTACAAGGTGCGGCTGACCGGCCGCACCGACACCACGGCGCTGCCCGAGATCCGCGAACGCGGCCTGGCGCTGCTGCTGCGCGGCGACGACATCGCCACCGGGGCGCCGTTGCGCATGCGGCTGCTCGGTCGCGGCGACGGCCCGTACCTGCTCGGCGTGTTCTGCCGTGGCGTGCTGGTCGGCCAGACCACGCTGCGCGCCGGCGACGACGGCGAACTGGTCGCCGACGCCGAAGTGCCGCTGCCCGCGCACGCCACCGGCGTGCTGCGCGCGACGGTGTTCGACCGCACATTGGTGCCGGTCGCCGAGCGCCTCGTTCGCCGGTTGGCGGGCGAACGGCTCGACGTCGCGCTGGCGCCGAAGCTCGCGACGGTGGCTCCGGGCGAGCCGCAACAGGTCACCGTGCGCACCACGGACGAACGCGGCAACCCGCAACGCGCCGTGGTCGGCGTGTCGGTCACCGACCTCGCCGCGGTGTCGCTCGGCAGCGAACCGCAGGCCGGGCTCGTCGACCACGCGCACCTGTTCGCCGACGCCGAACGCACCGAGAACCTCGGCGACTTCTTCCTCGCGCACGAGGCGTCGGGCCGCAACGTCGACCTGCTGCTCGGCACGCGCGGCTGGCGCCGCTTCGTCTGGCGCAACGACACCGCGGCGCAGGCCGCGATCGCCGCGCGCGGCAGGCCGGCGGAAGGCACGTTGGCGCGCGAGGGCTTCTCGCACACTCCGCAGGTGGTCAGCAACCTCGCCGCCGCCCAGACTCCTGGTCTCGAGCTGGCCCGCGCCGTGCACGGGGCAGAACGGCGGCTTGCCGACGGCGCGATGATCGGGCTCGTGCTGCTGCTGATCGTGTCGCTCGCCGAAGCGTTCGCGTGGTTCGTGCGGCGGACCTGGAAGGCGACACCGCCGGTGCAGACACTGGTCTGGGCAGGCACCGCCGGCCTGCTGATGGCGTTGATGGTGCTGGTGCCATCGCAAATCGGTGCGCTGGCAGGCGCGGCGCCGCAGCCCCCTGAGACGGCAGCCGACTTCGATGCCCTGGGTGCCGCCACTGTGCTGGCACCGCAGGCCGTGCCGGAAGGCACGCCCGCCTTCGTGACCTTCGGCAGCCAGTTCCTCGCGTTCGACGCCTTCACCGACAACCAGCTGACGCTCACCTGGGGCGACATTCCCGAGACCGGCACGTCGTTGCGCATGCGCCTCGCGAGTGCAGCGAACGCGCCGACCGCCAACCCGGTCGCGGTGACGAGGATCCCGCTCGAGGAGGCCAAGGCCCGGGTCGGCTTCCTGCTCGACACGGGGCGTGGCGGTGGCGGCACCGGCAGCGACGACTTCTACTTCGCTCGCAGCCGCCGCTTCCTCGAGCAGTGGCGCGAACGCCAGTACGCGCACCAGTACACCCCCGGCGACGAGCGCAACGACTTCACCGCGACCGTCTACTGGAACACGCTGGTGACCACCGACGAACGCGGCGAAGCCAACGTCGGGTTCGCGACCAGCGACGCGGTGACGACGTGGCGCGTGCACGCCGACGCGCACGCCGCCCAGGGCACCGGGCGCCTCGGCCAGGCGACCGCCGAGTTCAGCACTGCCCTGCCGCTGCACGTCGAGTGCAAGCTGCCCGACGAGGTGTCCGCCGGCGACCGCCTGCTGCTGCCGGTCACCGCCGCGGTCACCGATCCGTCGATCACCGAGGTCGCACTCAGCACGAACCTCGGCGCCGGGCTGCGCCCAGCTGCCGACGTGCCAGCCCGCATCGCTCTCACCGAGGGCAAGGGCCGCGTACTGCTGCCGATCACCGTCACCGACGAGGTCGGCACCACCACGATCGCGCTCGAAGCGCGCGGCGGCCGCTTCACCGACCGCGTCCAGCACCGCCTCACGATCGCGCCGCGCGGCTTCCCGCACCGCCGTTCCGCCGGCGGTTCCGCCGAGGCCGGCAAGCCGTCGACCGCGACGATCGTCGTGCCGGCCGACGCGGTGCCCGGTTCGGGCCGCGTCACGGTGAAGGTCTATCCGTCGCCGATCGCGGCGCTGACCGACGGCCTCGAGGGCATCCTGCGCGAGCCGCACGGCTGCTTCGAGCAGGCCAGTTCGTCGAACTACCCGAACACGCTCGTGCTCAACTTGCTGGAGGCGAACGGCGACGACATCCCGGTCGTCGCGGCGCGCGCGCGTTCGCTGCTGCCGGCCGGCTACCGCAAGATCACCGGCTACGAGTGCAAGCAGAAGGGTTACGAGTGGTTCGGCGCCGACCCGGGCCACGAGGCGCTCACCGCCTACGGCCTGCTGCAGTTCACCGACATGGCGAAGGTCTACGACGTCGACGCGGGCATGGTCGACCGCACGAAGGCGTGGCTGCTCGGCCGCCGCGACGGCAAGGGCAACTTCCCGCCGCGCGACCAGAACCACTCGTTCGGCAACGCCTCAGGGCCGATCACCAACGCCTACGTCGTCTATGCCCTGGTGCAAGCCGGCACGCCGGCGGCGGACCTGAAGGTCGAGATCGACGCGCTGGTCGCGCGCTCGTCCACCGACGACCCGTACGAGCTGGCGCTGATCGCGTGCGCGCTGCACCTCGCGCATCGTCCCGAGGTCGGCGCCGTTCGCGAACGGCTCGCAACGCTGCAGCGCGCCGACGGCTCGCTCGACGGCACCACGACGACGATCACGCACAGCGGCGGCCGCGACCGCGCGATCGAGACCACCGGTTTCGCGATCCTGGCGTGGCTGCCCGATCCGGCGTTCACCGGCCGCGTGCGCACCGCGCTCGAGTTCATCCAGGGCAAGCGCGACGGGCACGGCACGTTCGGCGCGACCCAGGCGACCATCGTCGCCCTGCGCTCGCTGACCGCCTACGCGCAGGCCCACCGCGCCACGCGTGCCCCCGGCACGCTGCGTCTGTTCACCGGCGAACGCAAGCTCGCGGAGCGCGCGTTCGCCGCCAACGAGACCGCCCCGCTGGTGTTCGAGCTGTGGAACGAGCTCGCGCCCGGCACGCACGAACTGCGCATCGACGTCGAAGGCGGCGGCGGCCCGCTGGCGTGGGCGTGCGACGTCGCCTACCACGCCGAGCAACCCGCCGACGATCCGGACGCCCCGGTCATCATCGCGACCAGCCTGCGCACCAACGCAGCGGATGAAGGCGGCACGGTCGCGCTCGACGTCGTCGTGGCCAACCGCACGCGGGCCGCGGTGCCGACCCCGATCGCGATCGTCGGTCTGCCGGCCGGCTGCGAGATCCCGACGCGCGTGCTCGAGGACCTGCAGAAGGCCGAGGCGTTCGCGTCGTGGGAACTGAAGGGCCGCGAGGTGGTGCTCTACTGGCGCAGCCTCGCCGCCGGCGCCGAGCAGCGGCTCACGCTCGACCTCGTCGCCCGCATTCCTGGCACCAGCACCGGCCCCGCCTCCCGCGCTTGGCCGTACTACACGCCGGCGCAGAAGCGTTGGGCGGCGCCGGTCGCAATCACGATCGCGGCGCGCTGAGCGCGCGCGCTTCGGGTCGGTTCACAGCGAGCCGATCCGGACTTCGATCCCGTTCGAACTGACGACGCGAGTGATCGTGAGCGCCGCGTTCGGCTCGGCGACCAGCATCTGCTGGTAGAGGGTCGCGCCAACCAGGATCGGATCGCGCGGCAGCGGCAACGCCGCGTCGATCGTGCCGGCCGTCGACAGCCACACTCGCAGCAGGTCGGGAGCCGCCAGCAGCGAGCAGTTGCCGCCGGCGAACGGGTGCACGCTCTGCAGCGGCTGCTGCACCGCCGACAGGCCCAGCACTTCGATGCCGATCGCGTTCGCGGCGACGCCGGAGCACCTGGTGCGGTACGTCGCGCCGACCCACGGCTGGTTCAGCGCCTGCAGAGTCACGGCACCGGCGCCACCAGCGCAACCGCTGCCGTACGTCGCAGTCGACGCCGGCCGATTGGTGCGCAGTCGCGCGACGTGAGCCGAGTGCATGCTGTCGACCTTGCCGAACTCACCACCGGCGAACAGGTCGCCGCCAGGCGTGGCCGCCAGAGCCAGCACCATGCCATCGGTACCGCCGTCGACTTCGCGCCAGTTGGTGCCGTTCCAGCGTGCGACGTTGTGGGCGACTCGCCCGCCGGCCTGGTCGAACCTGCCGCCGACGACCAAGCCGCCGTCCGGCAGCACGGTCAACGCGCGCACAGTCGTCGCAGGACCGCCGGCGATGCCCTCGCCAAACGGTTGCCAGTCGGTGCCGTCGAAGCGCGCGACGTAGTTGAGCGGGCGCAGCAGAGTGCCATCGTTGACGAAGTCGCCGGCCGCGACGAGGTCGCCACCGGGGAGTTGCAGCAGCGCGCGCACCGGACCATCGAGGCCTGGGCCGAGCGGTTGCCATGACGCGCCGCTCCAACGGGCGATGCGCGACACGGGCGTCAGCGTCGCACCGTAGGCGGTCCCCCCGAACAGGAACTCACCGCCGGCGATCAGGTCGCCGTTCGCCATCCGCAGCAGGGCCCGCACGGGCCCGTCGAGACCGTTGCCGAGCGGCACCCACGCCGAGCCAGTCCACCGCAGCACGGGCTGGTTGTTCGTGTACGAGTAGCTGGCGAGGCCGACGATCGGATTCCCGCTGGCGTCGATGACGAGGGCCACCGCGTTGTAGATCGACGTGGCGCCAGGCGTCCAGGCGCTGCCGTTCCAGCGATACACCGTGTTGGTGATGGTGCTGGTCGTCGTCGCCGGAGCCCCATCGACGAGCCACAGACCGCCCGTGTCGTCGATCGCGCTGCAGGTCTGGCCGCCCGCATTCCACGAGTTCAATGGCGACGGCATCGGCACCCAGGTCTTGCCGTCCCAGCGCGCCGCGTGGTTGGCGGCAACGCCCGCACCACACCGGAACCAGCCGTGCGCGAAGACCTCGCCGTTCGGCAGCGTGCGCAACCCCTGCACCACGTCGTCGAAGCCAGCCGTTGCCGCGTGCAGCGTCGCGCCATCCCATCGCGCGATGCCACGCGCCGTGGTCGCGGGGGTGACCGTGGGTGTGCCACCGATCCACAGATCGCCGCCGCTTCCCGGCAGCATCCACGCAACGCCGTTCACCGGCGCATACGCGCTCCACTGGCTGCCATCGAAACGGGCGATGCCGTTGACGGTGAGCGAGCCGATCGAGGTGATGCCGGACACCAGCAGGTCGCCGTTGGGCAGCGCCAGCAACGCGTTGTTCGAGGTCAGCGGCGCCGGAACCAGCAGCGTCCATGCGACGCCATCCCAGTAGCGGAGGCCATACATCTGCGTCGCCGCCACGACCAGGTTGCCGGCCGTCACCGCCAGACTCGTCGGCACGACTGGCAGTCCGGCGGTGAAGTTGGTCCACCACGCACCGTTCCACACCGACACCGAGCCGGGGAACTCGCCGCCGACCACGAGATCCCCATTGGTGTGCAGCGCCATGCAGTGGACTGGCACGCTGATGCCGGACAACAGTTGCCACTGGCTGCCGTTCCAGCGCGCGAGGCCGTTGGTCGTCAAGGTGCCGGCCTGCGTGAAGGCACCGCCGACCACCAGTTCGCCATTCGGCAGCACCTGCAGCGCCCGCACGAACGAGTACGGACCGCTGATGCCGCCGCCGAGTGGCGCCCACGCCGAGCCGTTCCAGATCGCCGCCGGACCGGTCGCGACACCGCCCATCGCCGTGAAGCTGCCACCGACGACCAGGTCGCCGTTCGGCATCACCGCGATCGCGCGCACCTCGCCGTTCGGTTGCGCGGCGAACGCAGCGAACTCGCCTGCCGCCGGGTCGAACCACGCGAGGTTGCGGACGCCGAGACTCGGGATCGTGAACGTGCCGCCGAACACCAGCACCTGACTGCTCGGACCAACGCCGTCCGGGTCCCACCAGGTACCGGCCTTGGTCGAGTTGTAGGGCGCGTACGCGCCTGCCGGTCCAGGTGCAGGCAAGCCCTGCTTCCACTGCAGGTGTGTCTGCGCCGGCAGGGCAGCACCGAGCAGGAGGACGATGGGGATCGGGCGAGGCGTGGGCATGGTGTCCGTGCTCCTCAGTGGCGACCGATGACCCCTTCCGCGGCGTCGGAGACGACCAGGCCGAGCGGGTTAGCCCCCGGATCGAACACGATCGCCTGGTTGGTGAACGACACGCCGATCAGCGAGAGCACCGCGGGGATCGGGATCTCGAACATCGCGTTGTTGGCGCTGCCAGTGATCACGGCAGTGCCGTCGATGGCCACGTGCTGGAAGCAGCCGGAAAGCCCAAGTGCCCCGAGCGACACAGGCGCGACGCGGTTCCAGCCGAACACCATCACCGCGAGGCTCTGCGGCAGGTCTAAGACCGTGACGCGGTGTGTCATGCCGATCGCGGGCGTGTCGTGTGGGACGAGCCGACTGGCGGGCCGCGTTCCCGCGCAACCGTTGCCGTAGGTGACGTAGGTGCTCGTCGGGCCTACGCGGACGAGGAACGAGTCGCCGCCGACCGAGACATCGACGAACGACTCGCCCGGCCACAATGGCGCGGGGAAGACGCCGTAGCTTCCGCCGACAGCGACCCGGCCGTCGGACCGCCGACCGATCAGCTGGTTGGTGTCCGCAGCGACTTGCACGTACGAGACGCCGGCGGGCAGCGCCGGCAGTGGCGTCGAAAGCGGGTAGCCCCAGGCGACCACCGTGCCATCGGAACGCAACGCCGATGCGAAGCTGTTGCCCAGCGCTACCGAACGCCAGCTCAAGCCTGCCGGCAGGGCGGGAGGTTGCATGAGACTCGAGTAGGGCTCGAAGACCATGGTGATGCCACCGTCGGAACGCAGCAGGACCGTGCTGTTGCTGGGTTGCGCGCTGCCGTGGCCACCGAGGTCGAACTGCACGTAGGTCGTTCCAGCGAGCGGCGGCGGAATGGTCGGCACGCCGCTGTTGCCGCACTCGACGACCACACCATCCGAACGCCGCAGCGCCGTCCGCCCCCAGCCGGCTACCGCAGCCTGGTAGACCAGGCCGGGCGGCAACGGCGGAATCGCGCACTGGCCGAAACCGTTCTGGCCCCAGGCGATCGCCCGGCCATCCGACCGCAGCGCCACGCTGTGCTGGTAGCCGGCACTCACCGCGACATAGCTCATGCCGGCGGGCAATGCCGGCACAGGCAACCCGAACATCGGGATCACCGGCACGACCAGACCACTCGCGGCCAGCAGCAAGAGGGGAAGACCCGCCGAGGCCTGCACCCATCGATCGCCCGCTGCCAGAGTGGGGATCAGAGAGATGTTGTTGGCAAAGCCCACCGTCGTGACCGAACCGTCGGCAAGGCGGAACGCGGTGTAGGTGCCAGCGGCGGCGATCTGCGCGACGACGGCGCCGGGCGGCAGCAAGGGCGGCGTGCGCTGTCCGTAGTCGTTGTTGCCCCACCCGACCAACACACCGTCGCTGCGCAACGCGACACCAAACCGCCAGCCGAGCCCCATCGTCACGAACGTGACGCCGGGTGGCAAGGACGGCAGGCCGAGTTGGCCGTCGCCATTCTCACCCCACGCGACATACACACCATCGGAACGGCGCGCCACGGCGAAGCCGGCACTGGCCCACATCTCGGTGTAGGTCACGCCAGGTTGCAGCCGCGGCACCGTGACCAGCGCCTGCGTGCCGCAGGCGACGATCCGACCGTTCGAGAGCAGGAGCAGGGTCGAGTAGAAGCCGGCGAACACCCGCACCACGGTCACCCCCGGTGGAACGACCGGCAGGTTGGTCTGGCCGTAGATGTTGGATCCCCAAGCCACCGCGACGCCGTCCGAGCGCAGCGCGACGGCGTGCAGCCCGCCCGCCGAAACCTGCACCCAGGAGGTGCCCGGTGCCGGCGCCGGCGGAGGCAGCACGCTGGTGCTCGTTCCCCAACCCGCGATCGTGCCGTCGCTGCGCAGCGCGAGCGCGAAGCGCGCCGAGCTGCCGCCCATCTGGACGCCAACGTAGCTCACGCCGACCGGCGGGACGGGCACGTCGACGGGCGCCGCATAGCCGATGACGAACACGCGACCGTCCGTTCGCAACAGAACCATCGAGTCGCCGTCGGCGTCGATGTCGGCGGCGGGCAGGCAGTCGGTGGCGACGCAGTAGGTGCCGAAGCTGCGCACCGCATCCTGGGCCAACGCGTCCATCACCGGCACCAAGGACGCGGCGAACGCCGCGACGACGCACCACGGAATCGCGACGAAATCGAGAAGCGTTCGGGTCATGGCTCGCAGGCGGCGACGGTCGCCGTTCCGGAATCCTCTGCCTTCGTGCCATAGCACGGAGCCAGCGCACGGTATCACGCCTCGCGCCCGCCCGTCGCCCGCCACGCGACGCACCGGATGCCCAAGGCCAGCCCGCGAGCGCCAGCGCACGGCGCTGCTATCATCCGGACGCGATGCGCCCGCCGTTCCTCGCCCTCGCCGCGACCACCGCGGCCGCCTCCGCCGCCTTCCCCGCCGCGGCCCCCGCCCAGCCGCCCACCAACTACTACGCCGCTGTCGTCACCACTTCGGCCTCTCTGCTGCGCGCGACCTTGCACGCCGTGATCGACGACCACACGCGCTTCCCCTACACCGCGACCAGCACCGACACCTGGGACATCCTCGAGCTCGCCGACCAGGCGCCCGGCAGCACCACCCAGATCCTCGACCTCTACAAGAACGCGCTCTACACCAAGCAAGGCGGCGGCAACACGTTCTACAACCGCGAGCACACCTGGCCGAACTCGTACGGCTTCCCCAACGACGGCACCACCAACTACCCGTTCACCGACTGCCACCACCTGTTCCTCTGCGACATCGCCTACAACGGCGCGCGCGACAACAACCCGTTCCTCGCCGCCAGCGCGTCGTGGACCGAGTGGACGACGCTGGCGAACGCGGGCCAGGGCGGCGGCAGCGGCACGTTCCCCGGCAACAGCAACTGGTTCACCTCGGCGGCGCCGCTCGGCGGCTGGCAGACGTGGAACGGCCGCAAGGGCGACGTCGCGCGCGCGCTGTTCTACATGGACCTGCGCTACGAAGGCGGCACGCACGGCATCACCGGTGCCGTCGAGCCCGACCTGCGGCTCACCGACGACCAGGCGCTGATCGCGAGCAGCGCCACCGGCAGCAACCTGACGATCGCCTACATGGGCCGGCTCACCACGTTGCTGCAGTGGCACAACGAGGACCCGGTCGACAGCAAGGAACTGCAGCACACCAACGCGGTGTTCACCTACCAGGGCAACCGCAACCCGTTCGTCGACCATCCCGAGTGGGCCGCGTGCATCTACCAGAACCAGTGCCCGCGCGTGCGCGTGCCCGAGGTCTGGATCAACGAACTGCACTACGACAACACGGGCGCCGACGTGAACGAGTTCGTCGAACTCGCCGGCCCCGCCGGCGAGAACGTGAACGGCTGGCTGCTGCTCGCGGTCGACGGCGCCACCGGCCAGGCGTATGCGCGGCGGCAACTGAGCGGCACGTTCGGCAACCAGCAGAACGGCATCGGCACGCTGTCCTTCCCGTTCCCCGGCCTGCAGGACGGGCCGGACGGCATCGCGGTGATCACCGGCGACGGGGTCGTGATGCAGTTCGTCGCCTATGAAGGCGCGTTCGTCGGGAACGGCGGCCTGCTCACCGGCCGGGTCGCGGGCGACATCGGCGTCAGCGAAGCGGCGACCTCGGCGGTCGGCCTGTCGCTGCAGCTCGGCGGCACCGGCAGCGGCTACGCCCAGTTCACCTGGCAAGGCTCGCTGGCAGCGACGCCCGGCGCACGCAACACCAACCAGACGTTCCAGTGATCGCCACCGCCGCGGCGGCGAGGCGGTGCCGCGCTGCCGAATCCCGGTCAGGCGCCCGTCAGAGCAACGGGATTCGCAGTCCGTTCGACAGCGAGACCGGGCCGTGGTTGGACGGCACCGGCACCAGCCACTGGACATAGAACGTCTGGCCGCTCAACGCCGGCGTGGCTGGCAGCGGCATCGGCACCTGCAGCATGCCGCTCGGCACCGTGAACACGGCCTGCATCGAGCCCATGCTCGACAGGCTGAAGGCCGGCGTCACTGCGAGCTGCAGGTTGAAGGGCATCGCGCCGGTCGCCGGTGCCACGTCCCACATGAGGATGGCCTGGTCACCTGGCGCGGCTCCCAGCAGCGTCAGGCGGAAGCCCGCCTCACCGAGCCGGGGGGCGAAGGGGGCGTAGGCGACCAGCGGGCCTTGGCTCGTCACGGCACTCGCGCCGATCGACGTCACGAGCCGCCCGTTCTGCGAGCCGAGCGTGGGCTGGTCGAACGGCGCCGCGCCGGCGGCGAGGCGTGGATCGGTCAGCGTCTTCAGCAGCGCGATGATCGCCGCCTTCTCGGCGATGGTGTAGTTGCGTGGCGTCAGGTTCGCCGCCTGGTTGGCGTGGAAGTCGCCGCCGCGGTCGTAGAAGTCGAGCACCTCCTGCAGCGTCTTCGCGCCGCCGTTGTGGAAGTAGGGCGCAGTGTGTTCGACGTTGCGCAGGCTGGCGACACGGAACTTGCCGACGTCGCCCGCCGCGAACGTGACCGCCTGACGGCCGTTGTCCTCGCTGTTCGGGCGCACGCCGATGTTGTGGAACATCAGCCGCGTCGGCACCGGTGCGCCGTACGGGCCAAATGTCGTCATCGTCATCTGCCCCACCATCGGGCCTTCGAGCAGCACGCGAGAGTCGAAGTCGGAATGGCAGACGTTGCAGGCCGTGGCGCCATTGGCCGCACTGTTGAACAACTGCAGGCCGAGCTGCTCCTGCGCCGTCAACTGGGCCTGGCCGTGCAGGTGCAGGTCCCACTTCGACTGATCGGAGTTCAGCGTGCGCACGTACGACGCCAGCGCCTGGGTGATGGCCTGTTGGTCGATCGAAGCAGTGCCGAATGCGAGCGAGAAGAGCTGCGGGTACGTGCGCCCGGCAACAAAGTTCTGCAGTCGCGCCGGCAGGTTGCTGGCGAGCAGCAGGGGGGTCGCCGTGGTGAGCTGTTGCCCGACGTCGGCCCAGGTGCGTCCCCACCGGCTCATCTCGACGAGGTTCAGGATCGGCTTGCCGACGAGCTGCTCGAGAGTGGTCGAGCTGCCGTCGTAGGCGAGGTGCGTGTGGTAGGCGCTGTTGATGACGGTCGGGGCGCGCCGGCCGGTCACCCGCGGGCCGAAGCCGAAGAAGGGAACAGGCAGCATCGTGTCGTTCCCGAGGATGACACTGACGCCGGGGGAGCCGTGCTGGTCGTCAGCCGTGCCATGGAGGCCATCGGCTCCCGAGTTGAAGTTCGCGCGTGCCCGCGGGTCGCCGCCGCCATGGGTGAAGTCGTGGCACGAAGCACAGGCCACCGTGCTCGTCGACGAGAGCTGCTCTTCGAAGAACAAGGCCATGCCGAGCAACTGTTTGTGCAGGGTCGGCGGATTCCACGCTGGTGCCGGCGGCGGGGGGAAGTTGGTCTGGGCAACTGCGGCGGTCAGCCACAACGATGCAATACCGAGAACGCGTAGCATCGGAACTCCTTTGGGGGCGGAACCCGGCACGGCCGGGTTGGGGAGAGTGGTCCCGCTCCGAGGGCATGGCACGAGACCGAGACGGCGGTCTCGCAGCAAACCCGATGCCCCGTTGCCATGGGGCACTCGCTCCCTCTCGCCGCGGTCGTGGGTTGGCCGAGGGCCGTCGGATTCTCGCCGCCGGCCCGCCGCCGCTCGAGACGAAGAACCGTCGGACGAACCGGGCCGTTTGGCAGCCGGCAGGGCGAGGTCGACGACGGCAGCACGCTGCAGATCGAGCCGCGTCGACAAGAGCACTGCCGAAGATCGGCTCATCGCCGGCCTTTGGGCGCGGCGGCGTGTCGGTCGACGAGCGCGCCGCGTCAGGCGTTCGTCGATCCGCTACCGCTTCTTCGCGATCAGCAGCTTGTCGAGCTTCGCCCGGATCTTGACGGACTCCTCGCTGCGTTTGAGCGACGTGCAGATGGCCTTCAGGCTCATGCCCTTCGTGGCCATCTGGTGCAGCTTCTGGATCTCGTTCGGCGTCCACGGCTGGCGATGACGTTCGAAGTGTTCGGTCATGATGTTTCAGAGCCTACACATCGCACCCGGCTCGTGGTCACGTTGGCAGGGATCTCTTGGCGCCGTCGGCAGCGGCCAGCAACCTCAGACCGATGTCGTGCGCCGATGCGTCACCAGAGGCCGCCGATCACGAGCGCACGCCCGTTCGACGCGGTGACGGCGAAGCCGGCAGCCGCCGAGGGCCCGATCGGCACCGCGCCAGGAAGCAACGTCCCGGCGGTCGGACACAGCGGACCCTTCACGAACGGCTCCCAACGCGTTGGTGACGCGCACGGCGAACGCCGGATTGCCTGACGGCGGCGTGCCGCCGGCGGCGATGGTCGGCCCGCCGCAGCCCGTTCCGGAGAATCCGTGCAGCACGCGGCAGCCTCCCCGCTAATCCCCCGTGCATGGCTGGCCCCGACGACGACTTCGTGCGCTGGCGAAGTGCTGCCGACGTGGCGGCGTTGGCCAGGGTCTACGACACCGCGGCACCCGCGCTGCTGCGGCTCGCGCTGCACCACGTGCGGCACCCGGCGACAGCGGAGGATCTCGTGCAGTCGACGTTCCTGGCGGCGATCGACGGCGCCGCGCGCTACGACGCGACGCGGCCGCTGCTCGGTTGGCTCGTCGGCATCCTGCTCAACCAGGCGAAGTGGCTGCAGCGCCGCGAGGGGCGCGCGATCGAACCGCAGCGGCTGCCGGATCGCATGCCCGACGATCCGCTGGCGAAGGCGCACGCCGCCGAGTTCACCGCGCAGTGCGACGAAGCGATCGCGAACCTGCCCGAGGTCTATCGGCCCGTGCTGCGGCTGCACCTCGCGCACGAGATGACGGCGGCGGAGATCGCCCGCGCCCTCGACCGCCCGCCCGGCACCGTACGCAGCCAGATCACCCGCGGCCTCGAACTGCTGCGCGCGGCGCTGCCGGCCGGCGTCGCACTCGCTGCGTTCGCGGTGCTGACCCCGGGCCCGGGCCTCGCGGCCGTTCGCGACGTCGTGCTCGCCGCGGGCACTGCCAAGGCTGCCGGCGTCGCGACCTTGGCGGCGATCGCCACGAAAACCGTCGTCGGAGCTGTAGCCATGAAGAAGACAGTGATCGGTGGCGCGTGCGCGCTCGGCCTGGCGGCCGCAACGTGGCTCCTGTTGCTCGGCCCATCGGACTCGGGCGATCGCCTTCCCGGAGTGCTGCCGGCACCCATCGCCGGCGCGAAGGGTGGCAACGACACCCAGGGCGCGACGGCGCCGAGCGACGCGGCCGGCGCAGCGCGCACGCGTGCCGATGCTGGCACGGCGACGGTGACGTGGCTCCTGCGCGGCACCGTGACGACGTCGGCTGGCGAACCCGCGAGCGAAGCCGCCGTGCGTGTCCACGTGTGCTACGGAGGCGACCCCGAGGAGCTCGCCGAGGTACGCGCGCGACCCGACGGCAGCTACGCAGTCGACCTGGAACCGCTGCGCGCGCTGGCCCCGATCGACCTCGACCGCGCCGCGCTGTCGGTGTCGGCGCTGCAAACCGGACACTTGCGGAGCGAGACGCGCCTCGCGTTGCCGCATCGCGATCCGGCGCAGCCGGTGACGCTGGTCCAGGATCTGCGGTTGACGCTCGGCGCCGTGGTGGCGGGGCGCGTGGTCGATACGCACGGAAGCCCCGTCGTGGGCGCCCGGGTCACCCTTCACCCGGATGCGGTGACGAACGATCGCATCGACGCCACCGACAGCGACGCCCGCGGGCGCTTTCGCTTGTCTCATGCAGTCGCGTGCACTGGCATCGTCCTCGCCGAGCATGCAGCCCACGGCCGCGCCGAGACATCGTGTGGTCTCGAAGTCGGCACGGACGCGGCACTGCCCGATCTCGTGCTGCAACCACGTGGCAGGATTCGCGCCCACGTCGTCTTCGCCGACGGCGAGCCAGCGCCGGGGATCGCCGTCGGCGTCTACGAACCGGATGACGAGAGCACTTCGGTGTCCCACGCGACGACCGACCGATTCGGCGATCTCGAAGTGCAGACGCTGGTCCCGGGCCGCTACCGGCTTCACGTCTGGTCACACGGCAACGTGCCTCAGCCGAGCCCGATCGTGACCACCGACGGTGACCCGACGACGATCGTGCTGGTCGGAGTGCACCTGCTGCGGTTCTCCTGGCAGGACGAACGGGGTCGCGCACTGCGTCCCATGACCGTCGGTTACAAGACCTGGCCCGCCGACAACCAGGCGGCTGCGGCGTTCGCCGCTGGTGCTCGCTGGACCACTCAACTCGAAGCACAGGCGGGATCCGGCGCCGGCTCGGTGCGTTCGCTGCTGCTCGGCAGCGGCATGTGGATCCGCGTCCACGCCGAGCACCGCGACGCCCACGCCGAAGCCATGCTGGAAGCGGCGCCACCGCGCAACGTGATCGACACCACGCTGGTGCTGCGCGAGTCCCCGCGCAACGCGACGCTGCGCCTGCGCCTCGGCGGCGCTGACGCGAACGCGGTCGGCAAGGTGCTGATCCGGCTGCGTCAGCTGTTCCTCGGGGCACCTGGTTCCTACGACCTCGAGCCCGAATCCGCCGGCGACGAGCTGCTCGTGCGTTGGCATCCCGGCACGTACCGGCTCGAGCTCGAGCCGAAGGAGACCGGCACCGAGTTCGGCTGGTTCGCACCATTCCAGCAGCAGGTGGAACTGCGCGCGAACGACACCACGACCCTTGCCCTCGCACTGCCGATCGGCGGTCGTGTGCGGCTGCACCTGCACGTCCCGGACCCTGCCAGTCGCGCGCCGGTCGTCGGCCTTCGCGTCGCAACTCCGGCGGCCGACGACGCACCGCGCAGGCGCCGCTTCATCCAGACCACGAAGGACGGCTGGGTCGAACTCGGTGACCCGCCCCCCGGCGTGCCGCTGCTATGGCCTCCCGTGTTGCCGCCGGGCGGCCACGCACTCACGGTGCAGAGCCGCGACTACCGAGAGGAAGTGCTCGGCTGCGTCGTCTCCGCACGCGCCGTCACCGACGTGCACGTCTGGCTGCAACCACGATGAACGCAGTGGGCGCCGAGTCGACCCCGCGAATGAGCTGCGGGCATCGTCGCGACGCTGTTGAACGAAGCGCTCGGCGGACGGCGTCGCAACCTCGCTCACCCGCCGTAGAGCGCTACGCCGGCGGCTGCGGCCGCGGCTGCCAGCGCCTCGTCAGTGGTGGCGAGGGGCAGCGCGAGTTCCATGGCAATCGCCAGGTAGACCGCGTCGTAGCTGGTCAGGTTGTGGGCGCGAATCAGCTGGTCGATCTCGTCGCCGAGGCCGGATGGACATGCGACCGTGACCCTTGGCAACTCCGCCAGCATCCGTCGCCGGTGGTCCGCCTCGCCGGCAGTCAGCCGGCGCCGCCGTACTGCATTGCGCAGTACATTGCGCACTTCGAGCCCCCACAGCACCGACGGTACGACGATCGCGTCGCGTTCGCGGGTCCGTTGCACCAGTGCGTCCGCGACCTCCGTCCGCTCGTCCTCGAACACCCAGGCCATCGCAAACGAGCAGTCGACGACGCACAGCTTCATCGGCGACCTTCGTCACGCAGGTCCTTCACCGATACGTCCGGTCCGAGCGTCTTGCCGACGCGCAGTTGGAGCAGCTGATCGATGGCCGCTCGCGCACGGTCGCGATCGATCTCCCGTTCCTGCAGGTCGAGAGCGGTGGGTGCTTCGGTGAACGCGGCGCCGGATCGGGCCGCAAACCACCGCAGCGCTTCACGTACGACCTCGCTGGCCGAGGCGTAGGCGCCGCTGTCGACCTTGGCGCGCACGAAGTTGGCGAGTTGGCGGGACAAGGACACGTTCAGGGTGAGGCTGGTGCTCATGAGATTGGCCTGATCGGCCAGATACTGGCCGATGGCCTGCTGATTCTGGCTTGATCAGCCAATCTTCGCCAGCCCTCCCCCAGACCTGCCGTCCCAGCGGTGGGTTGGACCTGGCGTCGCACAAGGCGCACGCATGACCACGCCGCCGGTAGTCGCGCGCCTCCCGGTGACAACCGCACCACCCAACACGTGCCGTAGACTGCTCGCCCCCATGCCCGTCTCCTTGCGCGCCGTCCTCGCGACCACCATGGCGGCCACACTCGCCGCCCAGCACGACGGTGTCGTGCCCGCAGCGAAGCCTGCCGCGCCGGTCGACTACGCGCGGCACGTGCGGCCGATCCTGGCGCAGCACTGCTACCGCTGCCACGGTCCGGACGAACAGCAGCGCAAGGGCGAACTGCGGCTCGATCGCAAGGAAGACGCATTCGCGACCCGCGAATCTGGTGACGCCGCGTTCGTGGCGGGCGACGTCGCCGCGTCGGCGGCGATCGCGCGCATCGAATCGACCGATCCCGACGAACGCATGCCGCCGCCCGAGGCCGGCGACGCGCTGAAGCCCGCCGAGATCGAGGTGCTGCGCCAGTGGCTCGCCGGTGGTGCTTCGTGGACCGAGCACTGGTCGTTCGTGGCGCCCGTCCGTCCGGCGGTGCCCGCGGTCGCCGACGGCAACTGGCCGAAGAACGACGTCGACCGCTTCGTGCTGGCGCGGCTGGAACGCGAAGGCAAACACCCGAGCCCCGAGGCGTCGCGCGAAGCGTGGCTGCGGCGCGTGACCTTCGACCTGATCGGCCTGCCGCCGACGATCGCCGAGCTCGACGCGTTCCTGAAGGACAGCGGCAAGGACGCGCACGAGAAGGTCGTCGACCGGCTGCTCGCCGACGAGCGCTACGGCGAACGCCAGGCGAGCGACTGGCTCGACGTCGCGCGCTACGCCGACTCCAGCGGCTACCAGCGCGACACCGCGCGGCAGGCCTGGAAGTGGCGCGACTGGGTGATCGAGGCGTTCAACAAGGGCATGCCGTTCGACCAGTTCACGGTCGAACAGCTCGCCGGCGACCTGCTGCCTGGCGCGACGCTGAGCCAGAAGATCGCGACCGGCTTCAACCGCAACCACCCGGTCAACACCGAGGCCGGCGAGGAGCTCGACGAGTACCGCAGCGCCTACGTGATCGACCGCGTGCACACGACGGCGACCGCGTTCCTCGGCCTGTCGGTCGGCTGCGCGCAGTGCCACGACCACAAGTACGACCCGATCAGCCAGCGCGAGTTCTACGCGTTCTACGACTTCTTCAACCACGTCAAGGAGAAGGACAACGGCTTCGGCCGCAACCCCAAGCCGGCGATCCCCGCGCCCGGCCCCGACGACGTGCCGCGCCTCGCCGACCTCGACAAGCGCATCAAGACGCTGGAGAAGCGGCTCGACCGCGAGGACCCGCTCGCCGACGAGGCCCAGGCCGAGTGGGCGAAGAGCACGCTGGCGCGCGTCGGCAAGGACGTCGAGTGGACAACGCTGCAGCCGACCGAACTGATGGCGAAGCACGGCTCGCGCCTGCAGCGCCGCGACGACGGCTCGATCCTCGCGAGCGGCCCGACGCCGGCGCGCGACACCTACGAACTGGTGTTCGCGCCCGGCAAACGCACGATCCAGGCGCTGCGGCTCGAAGTGATGCCCGATCCGTCGCAGCCGCACGGGGCGTCCGGCCGCGCCGACGACGGCCGCTTCATCCTGAGCGGGATCGAGGCGCGGTTGCAGAGCGTCGCCGACAGCAGCGATCCGCCGCGCGTCGCGTTCGCGCTGGCGCAGGCCGACATCACGCAGGAACGCGACGAGGACGAGCACTATCTGACGGCGATCGAGCCGGGCTCGCTCGCCGGGTCGATCGTGGTCGGCGAAGGGGCGAAGGGCGGCGGCTTCCGCGGCGGCGGCGGCTGGAGCATCGCCGGCGACGCGCGCAAGGTGACGCGGCAGGCGCTGCTGATCCCGATCGAGCCGCTGGTCACCAACGAGACCTCGATCCTGCGGCTCACGCTGACCCACAGTTCGTCGAACAAGTTCAAGAGCCTGATCGGCCGCTTCCGCTTCTCCAGCAGCGACGATGCGCGGCTGCGCACGTGGTTGCTGCCGCTGCAGCCGAGCCTGTGGCGCACGCTCGGTCCGTTCCCCGCGGCCAGCGTCGATGCCGCGTACTCGACCGCGTTCGCGGTCGAGAAGGACCTCGAGACCGCGCAATGGAAGAAGAAGTACGACCAGCCGATCGTCGAGGCGCCGAAGGCCGAAGCGGCGGAGAAGGGCGGCAAGCCCGAGAAAGCAGGCGCTGGTGCGGACGGCAAGGGCGACGCCACGAACGCGGCGAAGCCGGCAGCCGCACCCAAGCCGGCCGAAGG
>JBASWX010000147.1:0-9737 GCA_049276695.1 Planctomycetota bacterium | reverse complement strand
CGCAAGGACGGCGCCGCGATCGTGCCGGGCCACCCCGAGCAGAGCCTGCTGTGGCAGCGCGTGACCGCGCACGACGACGACGACCGCATGCCGCCGCAAGCGAGCGGCAAGCCGGCGCTGAACGCGGCGGAACGCGCGATCGTCGAAGCCTGGATCCGCGGTGGCGCGAAGTACGAGCCGCACTGGGCGTTCGAACCGGTGCGCGCGCAGCCGCTGCCGCCGGGCGACGCGGTCCATCCCGTCGATCGCTTCCTGCAGGCCGCGCGCGACGGTCACGGCCTGCGCAGTTCGCCGCGCGCCGAGCCGGCGACGCTGGTCCGCCGCCTGTTCCTGGTGCTCACCGGATTGCCGCCGACGCCCGACGAACTCGCGACCGCCCTCGCCGATCGCGATCCGGCCGCGTGGGAACGCCTGGTCGACCGCCTGCTCGGCGAGGAACCGTGGCGCACCCGGCACGCCGAGCACCTGGCCGGCATGTGGCTCGACGCCGGCCGTTACGCCGACACCAGCGGCATCCACATGGACGCCGGCCGCCAGGCGTGGGCGTGGCGCGACTGGCTGATCGCCGCACTCGCCAACGACCTGCCGTTCGACCGCTTCGTGAAGGAACAGCTCGCCGGCGACCTGCTGCCGGGCGCGACCGCTGAGCAGCGCGTCGCCACCGGGTTCCTGCGCCAGCACGTGACCACGGACGAAGGCGGCGCCATCGACGAGGAGTACCGGGTCGAGTACGCGGCCGAACGCGTGGCGACGGTCGGCAGCGTGTTCCTCGGGCTGACGATGGGCTGCGCGCGCTGCCACGACCACAAGTACGACCCGATCCGGCAGGACGACTACTACCGGCTGTTCGCGTTCTTCAACAGCAACAAGGAGCCCGGGCTCTACGCGCAGTCGAACGACGCCAACCGCGCGCTCGAGCCGAACCTGGCGGTGCCGACCGCGACGCAGGCCACCCAGAAGGAGAAGCTGCAGGGCGACCTGGCGGCTGCCGAACGCACCTTGCGGGAACGCACGCCCGAAGAGGCGGCCGCGTTCGCCGCCTTCCGCGCCGAGCTGGCCAGCACTGGCGGCCTGCAGTGGACGGCACCGGCGGTGACCACGGCCGAGTCGCGCAACGGCTCGTCGCTCACCGTGAGCGCCGACGGCCACGTGGTCGCCGGCGGCAAGAACCCGCGCGACGACGTGCACGTGATCACGATGACCAGCGCCGCGACCGGCCAGCGCTGGCTGTCGCTGCGCGCCGACCCGCTCGCTTCGCTGCCGGAAGGCAAGGTCGGGCGCGCCCCGAACGGCAACGCGGTGCTGCAGCACGTTCGCTTCGAGCAACGACCGCTCGGCGCCGATGGCCAGGGCCAGGGCGAGTGGCAGCGCGTGCCGTTGGTGTACGCGCTGGCCGACGTCGAACAGCCGGACGGCGACTTCACGGTCGGCAACGTGCTCGACGACGACAACCGCGGCTGGGCGGTCGGCGCGCACTTCGCCGGGCCGCGGCCGGCGCGCGCGCTGCTGCTCGCCGAGCGGCCGTTCGGCTGCGACGGCGGCGCCGAGCTGCGCGTGACGCTGCGCTACGACTCCGTCTACAACAACCACACCTTCGGCAACGTCGCCTTCGCGATCAGTCCCGCCAGCGACGCGCTGCTCGCCCGACTGCCGCTGGCGACCAGCGGCTTCCACCTGGTCGGGCCGTTCGCCGACGACGGCGCCGTCGACCTGTACGCGAAGCACCACGGCCCGGAGGCGGTGAAGGCGATCGACTCGACGCAGCGCTGGGGCAAGCTGGCGTGGCGCTTCGACGCCGGCCTCAAGGCCGGCCAGGCCAACAACACGCTGCCGAAGGGCCGCAACGTCACCTACGTCGCGCAGCGCCTGCACAGCACCACCGCGCGCACCGTCGTGGCGCGCCTCGGCAGCGACGACGGCTTCCAGCTCTTCGTCGCCGGCCAGCAGGTCGGCGAGCGCCGCGTCGATCGCGCGGTCGCCATCGACCAGGACGACGTGACGTTCGACGTGCCCGCCGGCCCGAGCACGCTGGTGCTGAAGGTCGTCAACACCGGCGGCGAAGGCGGCTTCGCGGTGCGGCACGTCGGGGCCACGAGCGAACTGCAGGGCGACCTGCGCCTGTTGCTGCTGCCCGGTGCCGACGGCGGCGACGAGGCGCTGCTCGCCCGCATCGCCGACGCCTACCAGGAGTTCACCAGCCCCCACCACCAGGCGAAGAAGGCAGCGGTCGCAGCGCTCGAGCAGCAGATCCGCGAACTCGAGGCGGTGATCCCGCGCGCGATGGTGATGGAAGAAGCCGAAGCGCGGCCGACGTTCGTGCTGACGCGCGGCGAGTACGACAAGCCCGACAGCAACCGCCCGATCGCCCGCGAACTGCCGGCGATGTTCGGCGCGCTGCCCGCCGACGCGCCGCGCAACCGGCTCGGGCTCGCGCAGTGGCTGGTCGGCCCCAGCAACCCCCTGTTCCTGCGCGTGCAGGTCAACCGGCTGTGGGAGTTCGTGTTCGGCACCGGGATCGTGCGCACCAGCGAGGACTTCGGTCACCAGGGCGAGTGGCCGAGCCACCCCGAACTGCTCGACTGGCTCGCCGCCGAGTTCCGGACCCGCGGCCACTCGGTGCGCGCCATGCTGCGCCTCTTCGTCACCAGCGACGCGTTCCGGCAACAGAGCCGCATCGATGCCGCGGCCGCCGCTGTCGACCCCGCCGACCGGCTGCTCTGCTGGTTCCCGCGCCGCCGCCTGTCGGCCGAGGCGATCCGCGACCAGGCGCTGTACGTCGGCGGCCTCCTGGTCGAGCGCACCGGTGGTGCCTCGGTGAAGCCGCTGCAGCCCGCGGGCCTCTGGCAGGAGGTCGCGATGGTGCAGTCGAACACGCGCGTCTACCAGGAAGGCAGCGGCGACGACCTGTCGCGGCGCAGCCTCTACACCTACTGGAAGCGCGCCTGCCCGCCGCCCAACCTGCTGGTGCTCGATGCGCCGACGCGCGAGTTCTGCACGATCCGGCGCTCGACCACCAACACGCCACTGCAAGCGCTGGTGCTGTGGAACGACGTGCAGTTCGTGACCGCGGCGCGCGGCCTCGCGACCCGCACCGCGCGCGAGGTCACCGGCAACGATGCGCGCCTCATCACGATGTTCCGGCGCTGCACCGGCCACCGGCTCGACGGCGAGCCGCTCGCTGCCGCGCTGCAGACGCTGCGCACGCTGCAGGCCCGCTACGCCGCCGATCCCGCCGCCGCCGCGGCGCTGCTCGGCAAGGCGGCACCCGACCTGCCGGCCGCCGAAATGGCGCCGCTGGTGCTGGTCGCCAGCGCCTTCCTCGCCCTCGACGCCACCCTCTGCATCGACTGACCATGAACGACCGCGACGATCCCCTGGCAGTGACGCGGCGGCGGTTCTTCGCGCGGTCCGCGCAGAGCCTCTCCGGTCTGCTCGGCACCACCGCACTGGCGGCGGCCTCGCCCACACCCCCGCCGCTGCACGGCGGCGGCGAACGGCCGCCCGGTCCCCACTTCGCCCCGCGCGCCAAGCGCGTCATCTACCTGCACATGGAAGGCGGGCCGAGCCAGCTCGACCTGTTCGACCACAAGCCGGGCCTCGCCGACTTCTACGACAAGGACCTGCCCGAGTCGGTGCGCAACGGCCAGCGCCTCACCGGCATGACCTCGGGCCAGAAGCGCTTCCCGATCGCGCCGTCGATGTTCCGTTTCACCCGCCACGACAACGGCGGCGACGGTGCCTTCCTCAGCGAACTGCTGCCGCACCTCGGCACCGTCGCGAGCGAACTCTGCATCGTTCGCTCGCTGCACACCGAAGCGATCAACCACGAGCCGGCGATCACCTTCGTGCAGACCGGCAACCAGCAGCCCGGCCGCCCCAGCTTCGGTTCCTGGGCCAGCTATGGCCTGGGCTCCATGAACCAGGACCTGCCGACGTTCTGCGTGCTCATCACGCAGGGCTTCGGCAACATGCAGGCCCTCGCCGCCCGCTTCTGGGGCAACGGCTTCCTGCCCAGTGAACACCAGGGCTGCAAGCTGCGCAGCAGCGGCGATCCTGTGCTCTACCTCCGCGATCCCGACGGCGTCGCGCGCAGCGACCGCCGCGCGATGCTCGACCTCGTCGCCGACCTCGGCCGGCGCGAGTTCCAGCAGAGCCTCGATCCGGAGATCGAAGCCCGCATCCGGCAACAGGAGATGGCGTTCCGGATGCAGATGTCGGTGCCCGAGCTGGTCGACGTCGCATCCGAGAGCGAGGCGACCTGGAAGCTGTACGGCGACGAGGCGAAGAAGCCCGGCACGTTCGCGTCCAGCTGCCTCCTCGCCCGGCGCCTCTGCGAGCGCGGCGTGCGCTTCGTGCAGCTCTACATGCGCGGCTGGGACCAGCACGGCAACCTGCCCGGCGAACTGCGCGCGCAGTGCAAGGCGGTCGACCAGCCGATCGCGGCGCTGCTGACCGATCTGCGGGCGCGTGGGCTGCTCGACGACACGCTGGTGGTCTGGGGCGGCGAGTTCGGGCGGACGGTGTACTCGCAGGGCGGGTTGTCGCGGGACAACTACGGCCGCGACCATCATCCGCGCTGCTTTACGATGTGGATGGCGGGCGGCGGGGTGCGGCGCGGCACGGTGTACGGCGAGACCGACGATCTCGGCTACAACATCGCGCGCGATCCGGTGTCGGTGCACGACCTGCACGCGACCTTGCTGCACCTGCTCGGCTTCCACCACGAGCGTCTCTCGTACCGACACCAGGGCCGCGACTTCCGGCTGACGGATGTGTTCGGGCGCGTGGTTCCGGAACTGCTGGCGTAGGCCGCTTGGCGAACCCGGCTCGACGAGCAAGTCGTCGCGCTCTCAGACGGCCCAGTCCGAGCGACCCCGCGACGGTGGCAGCGGCGGAGCGGAGTACGCGTGGCCGAGCCGACGGGTGTAGTTCGGTGCTTCCGATCATCGTGCAGCCGCACCGCGCCCTTTCGAGCCCCAAGGCGATGGCGCCGCGCCGCTTGCGGCGAGGGAGTGGCCGGGCCGGGCCGGCGGAGGTAGGCTGCGAGCGGCCTGAAGGCGCGGAACTCGCGAGTTAGGCCGAAGACAAGTTGGCTTGGTCAGGGCCCCGGCAAGTCGGGGCGTCCATCCGCAAGCAGAAGAGCAGCTGGTCGCCATGGCGATGTTGCCGGCGGAGTCGGGGCAGCGAGGCGGCCCAAGTTGGCCGTGCTGTGCTCGGCGCGCAGCCGGATGGCCCACGGGGGATCGGCCCCGCGCACGCTGGGTGCAGGGGCCGGCCGTCCGCTTTCGCAGGGCCGGTGCTTGACCTTCGACCATGGTCGATGGTTGAGAATGACCGACCACTGGAGGCTACCCATGCGTGCTTGGCTATCGTTCCCCGTCGCAGGGTTCCTGTTGTGCGGCCACGCGGCCGCGCAGGAGCCAATCGAGAAGAAGGATCGCGTCATCAAGGTCGCGTCGCTCGGTGCGTCGACCAGGGCGCCCACGAAGGAGGAAGTCGAGAAGCTCGGCTTGAGGGTGGAGGTCCGGGCCCGCGGTCAGATTGTCTCGGAAGTAGCCGAGGGAGGCGCGGCGTCGAAGTCCGGCCTGGTTGCGGGCGACGTCATCGTGAAGCTCGACAAAGTTGAAGTGTTCAGCCAGGACGACGTGGCCGACTTGCTGCGCGTCAGCTCCCCCGGCCGGAAGGTCGAGGCCGCCATCCTCCGTGCGGGCAGCAAGAAGGAAGAGGTCCTGCAGATCGCGTTGGGCAGCCAGGATGTCAAGGCTCCGGAATCTGCGCAGCTCGAGTGGCAGTACGCGAGCCTCGCCCAACTGGATGCCGCGCTCGCCGAGGCCAAGAAGGAGGGCAAGCTCGTCCTCGTCGGCCTCTCAGGTGCGGAGACTTGATGACCGAGCACCCGCTTTGAGAGCCGTGCGCTCTCAGACATCGTCAACGACAAGCAGGTCATCGAAGCCGCCAAGAACGCAGTGAGAGTCATCGTCAGGAGGCCTCACGCGTACAAGTTCAAGGAGCAGCACAAGGAGGCCCCGATCCCGGGGTTGGTCGTGCTCGGTGGCGACGGCAAGTTCGTCGGTGGCGTGGACCTGCCGTCCAAGAACGCGGTGGCCGACGTGGTCAAGCTGCTCGCGAAGTGAGAAGTCCGCTCGCGGACCATTGACCTTGAAGCATGGTCGATGGCCGAGGGTGTCCTCATGAAAGCCATCTGTCCCGAATCGAAGGCGCTCGGACGCCCGGTGAAGCCGGTGACGGTCGAGAGCTTGGTCAACGCTGACCTGCGCGCCACGGTTGGTGGCCGCAGCTGGTCGTACTGCGCCGATCCATCCTGCGACGTCGTGTACTTCTCCGACGATGGCGCAAAGCTCGTGAAGAGCGACCTGACGGTGCGTGTCGGCGCCAAGGAGACCACACCGCCTCGGCTCGTCTGCTACTGCTTCGGGCACACGCGAGAGAGCATCCGCGACGACGTGCTCCGCACCGGAACGAGCTCGGTGGTCGAGTCCGTGGCGGCGAGAGTGCAGGCCGGCGATTGCAGCTGCGAGACCAAGAACCCGAAGGGCTCCTGCTGTCTCGGCGACCTCCGCCGGGCGATCGAGGAGGCGCAGTCATGAGTCGTCGAACCGGAGTCCTGGCTGTATGCGGGTCGGTCCTTGCTGCAGCGATCGCGTCCGCCTGCTGCTGGCTGCCGCTGCTCCTGGTCGCGTTCGGCGTGTCCGCCGCCGGAGTCTCGGCGAGGTTCGACGCGGTCCGACCCTACTTCCTGGCGCTGACGGCCGCGCTCCTCGGCGCCGGGTTCTACCTCAACTACTTCAAGAAGAAGCCGACGTGCGAGCCAGGCGGCTCGTGCGCGACGCCCAGGCCGGGGCTACAGCGATGGAACCGTGCTGTGCTGTGGCTGGCAACTCTGGTCGTCGCAGCCATCGCTTTCTTCCCCAACTACGTCGGGCTGATCGCCACCGACGGCGAGGTGGCCGTGCCGGCGAACGCTGCCGCACTCGAGACGACGACCCTTCGGATCGAGGGCATGACGTGCGAGGCGTGCGCGGCCCACGTGCGGAAGGAACTTCTCGCGGTCGAGAACGTCGAGGAGGCCTCCGTCCGTTACGCCGACGGCGTCGCGACCGTGTTCTTCAAGAACGGAGCTGCGCCGCGGCTGGCCGACCTCTTGAGAGCCGTCGCGCGCGCTGGCTACAAGGCAGTCCCGGACTAGCGGGCCTCGCGTAGTCTCGTGAGCTCGGCTGCGAAGCGATCCGGCTCGACGAACCCGAGGATCCGGCCGAAGATCTTGCCCTCGCCGGTGAGGGCGACGGCCACGGGGATCGCGGAAGCGCCGAGCCGAGTCGCCACCGCCTTGCTTGTGCTCACGTCGACCTCGGCCGTCAGCCAGTGCCCAGCGATCTCCAGCTTCACCCTCTCGTGCGGATACGTCACGGCATCCATGCGCTTGCACGGTGGTCAACCAGGGCCGGAGAAATGGACAAGCACGGACTTCCGCGACTTGCGAGCCTCGGCAAACAATCTCGCCAGCTCGGGCGGCAGTTCGGCGACGTCGACGTCGACGCGAGTCGCGACGCCTTGTTTAGTGGTGGACGGGCGCTCGACGACCGCGGGCTCGTACTTGAGTCGTCGAATCGACCCGAGAAGGTCGGCGACCGCGACGCGCGTGGGGTCGTAGGTGATGTCGAACCTGTCGTGCTCGAGGTCGACTTGCACATCCAGAACGCCTTGAAGCCCATCCAGGGCCTCTTTGACCTTGTTCGGTCAATCCATTCAGGTGATGCCCGCTGCCTCGACGAACCCCGCGACTCGGATGGATACCAGGTTCGACAGATTCGAGGGGTTCGGCTCCGTGCAGGATGCAAGCAGGAACATTGCGTAGCCGAAACCAGCGAGTCGTTGGCAAGTCATGAGAGGAGGTGTACAGCCTGCACCATGGTTGATGGTCAAGGGCGCTGCGCCTACTTGCCCGCGCGCCCGTCCAGGTCGTCGAGCACCTGGCACCGGCCCTTGACGCGCGGGTTACGGCACCACTCCAGCGTGGACTGCAGCACCTTGTGCACGCGTCGCAGATCGCGGACCTGCTCGGTGATGTGCTCCAATCGCTTCTCGATGAGGTTCTTGACCTCGCCACAGCAATCTCCCGCCGCCCCGTCACGGAGCCGGAGGAGGAGTCCGATGTCCTCCAGGGTGAAGCCGCTTTGTTGGGCGATGCGGATGAACCGCAGTCGCCTCAAGCTCACCGGCCCGAACACGCGGTAGTTCGAGGCGGTCCGCTGCTCCGGGCGCAGCAGACCGCGCTGCTCGTAGTAGCGCACCGTGGAGATGGGAACGTCGGCAGCTTCGGACAGACGGCCGATAGTGTAGGTCTCGGGCATCGTGAGGCAACAGACTACAGCACGTCCCGAACTCTCCACCATGGTAGATGGTATAAGTAGAGCGGCTCCGGGTGGCGGAATAGAGCCTCTGGAGTCCCGGTCGGTCGATTGTCCGTCGGTGGGTGTGCCCCGACAGGATCGTCGGATCGTCGGCTCCAAGAAGGCGCGGGCTTGATCGTCGGTTAGTGTGACAAGCCAACAAGACGCAGCACCCGACGAGCGCCGCAGCGGCGCTCGCGGGTGAGCGTCAAAGACGTTGGATGGGCGGGATCGAGGCCCCGGTCGCCAGGAAACCAAGGGACCTCGGTTGCGCGACGCCGGTTCGCCGGGCAGATGCGCGATGCCGGCTGGTGCCGAGGCCGAGCGACGCCCGCACGGCCAGGTCGGAGGATGAGTCCGTGGCCCCGATCAGCGGACGAGCCCGAGGCCCCGGCTTGTCCTGCGCGCCAATTGCGCGATCATCAGCGCCATCCAACAAGACCAAGCAAGCGACGATCGGCGCGGAACGCCGAGGCGAGATCAAGAGCAACCGAGGTTCGAAAGCAGCCGAGGAAGCCAACGCCCTCGACCGCGCCGCTCGCGCCTGATGGTCAAAGACGTTGGGCGGTCCGCGTCGCGTAACCCATCGCCGGTTCCGCGTCGATCCGTGATGACCCGCGGTCACACAGGGCCGACGCACGCGAGTGCTTGCGGCGACCTGCGACAGGTTTCGCAGCCGATTCTCGCGGTTCCTCGGCCGGCCGGACGGCGGGGGTGCGGTCCTGGCAGGCCACGATCTCGGCAAGCGACGATCATGAGGCGCGCTTGGATTGCGTGCGTTGCGGGCGGCCGTCGCCTTCTTCCGTAGCGGGGAAACTGGGTCTACCATCTCGCGGAGCCGATAGCGCGGCGCCATGTCTTCCGCCTCCTTGGCCTTGGGCCCCGACCACCGGCACTCACGACTGGCGGCTTTCGCGGTCGTCGTCGCTAGAGTTCAGGAGGCGATGCGCCGTTCGACGCTTGTCCTCCACATCACCATGCGCGCGATCCAGCTTCTGCTCTGTGTGCTGCCATGCTTCGGCAGCGGAATCTCTCAGTCCACCAGCCCCAGCCGAGTCGACAAGAAGCCCGCGCTCGCAATCGTGCTGCTGATCGACCGGTCGGGCAGCATGGGCGCAGCACTGGCCGGCGGTCGCACCAGGATGAGTTACGCCAAGACCAGTGCGTTGCGCACCGCGCAGGCGCTCGGCCAAGGCGACCTAGTCCTGGAACCAGCGTGACGCGACTCCGCGCCGGCTGAAGAAACTGCTCGAAACGCCTCCTCCCACTGCGAAGATGGCGTTTGCCACAACAAACCACGATGCCCTGGGAGGGGCGTTTCGAGTG
>JBASWX010000146.1:0-2870 GCA_049276695.1 Planctomycetota bacterium | reverse complement strand
GCTCCGCGGCGTCCGCGGCATCGCCACGGCTCTCCAACGCGGCCAGCGCCCGGCGTTCGTCGGCCGGTGTCACCGCCGCTTGCTGCGTCGCCGGCGCCGCCACCGCGATCGGCGGCGGGTTCGGAACGGGTTCCTGGGGCAGCAGCACGGACACGATGCACAGGAGGAGCGGGCCCATGCGCCGTTCATCGGCGGTCGGGACTCGCCACCTGGAAGGGAGGTTCCTGATCAAGACGGCGAAGCGGACTGCTCGATAGTGAGGACGATGCGCGGGGAGCCTTCGATTGCGGAACGGGACAGGTCGGATTCCCGACTGCGGCGCCTGTTTCGCGTCTTCGGGCTGCGCATGTTCGTGGTCGCGGTCGTGCTGTTCCTGGTGTCGCTCGCCTGCGGTGCCATCGGCCCGGTCGCGTGCCTCGTCGTCTCCGCGGCGCTGATGGCGATGGTGGTGGAGCGCGTCGGCTCGTTCCTGGAGGCGTGCGAGCGGCAGCGGCGCGCCGAGCGCGCGGCGCGCGACGAAGGGCATCACGAAGCACTGACCGAGATGATGTCGCTGGAGAAGGCGCTCGAACGTTCGCGCTCGGTGCTGGAGGCGCTGCGCGAAGGCGTGCTGGTCGTCGACGGCGCCGGCGAGGTCGTGCTGGCCAATCCGGCGGCGCTGCGCGCGATGCGCGCCCCCGACCTCGACCCGTGTGGCACGCCGCTGTGGGAAGCGCTGACGCCCGAACTGGGCCAGCGCGCGCGCGAGGCGTGGCAGGCGCTGAACGACTCGCAGCGCTCGGAACACGAGCTGCCGCAGATCCGCTACTCGGGCATCCCGTGCCGCGACTCGATCTACGACCTGACCGCCGTCGAGGCGCGGTCGGTGCGCACCGGCCAGGACTTCGGCAGCGTGTTCCTGCTGGTCGACGCCTCGCGCGCGCACGAACTGCAGCGGCTCAAGGACAGCTTCCTGTCCAACGTCTCACACGAGCTGCGCACGCCGCTGACCAACATCTGCGCCTACACCGAGATCCTGCGCGACATGATCCCCGGCGACTGCCAGGAGTGGCCGGAGTTCATCCAGATCGTGCACCAGGAGAGCACGCAGCTGAGCCGGCTGATCGACGGGATGTTCGACTTCCTGCAGCTGGAGAGCGGCGAAGCGGCGTTTGCCAACGAACCGATGGACGGCGAGTCGGTCGTGCGCGCCGTCACCGAGCGGTTCCGCGCCCCCGCCGCCGAGCGCAGGATCGAACTCGAACTCGCGCTCGATCCGGCCGCCCCCAAGCTGCTCGGCGACCGGGTCCGCCTCGAACAGGTGGTCACGCACCTGCTCGACAACGCGATCAAGTTCACCCCGGAGGATCGGCGCGTGCGCATCGCGCTCGGTCCGCGCGACGACGGCTGGGAGCTGCGTATCGAGGACTCGGGGCCCGGAGTGCCGAGGGACGACCGCGCGGCGGTGTTCGAGAAGTTCCACCAGCTTGCCGATCCGCTGACCGACAAGCGGCCGGGAACGGGGCTGGGGCTCGCGACCAGCCGCGCGATCGTCGCGCGCTTCGGCGGCCTGATCTGGTGCGAGGACTCCCCGCTCGGTGGCGCTGCGTTCGTCGTGCTGCTGCCGGGGCTCGGCCAGCCGCGGCTGGCGGCCATCGGCGGTTCCGGCGCCGGCGGCGGGTTCTGACCGCGGCGGGCCCGCTGGCGTCGACGCCAGTTCGCCAGCTGCGCACAAGGACGGTTGCCATTGCGCGGCCGAGGTGGCAGCCTGCACGATCGCGTTCCGCTGCTTCGGCGGCCGCCAGCCCGGGCAGCCGCCGTTCCCGCATGACCATCGAATCCACGTTGGCGGAGGCCTGGACGCGGTCGCGACCGCGGCTGCGCCCGGTCGGCATGCTCGGCACCGGTTCGGCGGTGCCGGCGCGCCGCTTGACCAATGCCCAACTCGAGCAGGCGGTCGACACCAGCGACGAGTGGATCGTCAGCCGCACCGGCATCCGCGAGCGGCGCATCGTCGATGGGCAGGCGACGTCCGATCTGGCGATCGTCGCCGCGCGCGCTGCGTTGCAGGCCGCGCAGGTCGACGCCGGCGCCGTGGAACTGATCCTGGTGGCAACCGTGACGCCGGACGAGGCCTGTCCGCCGGTCACCTGTCGCGTGCAGGCCGCACTCGGGGCGCGGCAGGCCGCCGGCTTCGACGTGTCCGCGGCGTGCTCCGGCTTCCTCAACGCGTTGATGACCGGGCACCGGCTGGTCGCCGCGGGCGCCTTCGCCAACTGCCTCGTGGTCGGCGCCGACGTGATGTCGTCACTGACCGACTACCGGCAGCGCGACATGTGCGTGCTGTTCGGCGACGCCGCTGGCGCCGTGTTGCTCGGCGAGCCGCGCGACGGCGGCCTCCTGCTGGACCACCTGCTCGGCCTCGACGGACGGGGCGCCGACCTGATCGTCACGCCCGCCGGCGGTTCGCGGCGGCCGACCTCCGCAGCGACGCTCGCGGGACGCGAGCACTACCTGCGCATGAACGGCCGCGAGGTGTTCCGGTTCGCGGTGCAGAAACTGCCGGAGGTGATGCTGGAGCTGCTCGCGCGCAACGGCCTTGGCATCGACGACCTCGCGCTGCTGGTGCCGCACCAGGCCAACCTGCGCATCCTCGAAGCGGGTGCCGAACGGCTCGGGCTGCCGATGGCGCGTGTGATGGTGAACGTCGACCGCTACGGCAACACCTCGGCCGGCTCGATCCCGCTCGCGCTCGACGAAGCGGTGCGAACCGGGCGCGTGCGGCGCGGCGATCTGGTCGGCCTGGTGTCGTTCGGCGGCGGCCTCAGCTGGGGCGCGTCGCTGATCCGCTGGTGACCGGCCGCGCCCGACTCAAACCGTCGCTGCGGTGC
>JBASWX010000145.1:0-4545 GCA_049276695.1 Planctomycetota bacterium | reverse complement strand
CGCCGGCACCGCGCGCGCGACGATCGCCTGCAGGCCCGCGTCGTCGAGCTGCAGCCGCGGCTTGCCGTCTTGTGCGCACAGCGCCGCGATGCCTGCCGACACGAACGCAGCGACGCCGCGGCGGATCCTCATCGGCACAACGTAGCCGCCGCACCGCCGCGGACCAGCGCGCCGGCAGCGGGCGCCGCGCAGCGCAACGGCCATGCCGGTCGCACCCGTACGTGGATCCGTTCGTCCGGGTTACCTAGGCTTGGGCCACCGTGATGGACCACGCCACGCTGCGCACCACCCCGCTCGAGAGCTTCCCGCCGCCCGAGCGCTGGGACGACTGGGAGGAACTCGATGCGAAGGCGTGGCCGCGCCGCGTCAAGAAGCAGTACTCGCTGGTGCCGACGATCTGCTTCAACTGCGAGGCGGCGTGCGGCCTCGTCGCCTACGTCGACAAGCAGGATGGCTCGATCCGCAAGGTCGAGGGCAACCCGTACCACCCCGGCTCGCGCGGCCGCAACTGCGCCAAGGGCCCGGCGACGATCAACCAGGTCAACGACCCCGAACGCATCCTGTACCCGCTGAAGCGCGTCGGGCCGCGCGGCAGCACGCGCTTCGAACGGGTGTCGTGGGACGAGGTGCTGCAAACGCTCGGTGCCCGCATCCGCAAGGCGATCGTCGACGGGCGCAAGACCGAGGTCATGTACCACGTCGGCCGGCCCGGCCACGACGGCTACGTCGAACGCGTGCTGCAGGCCTGGGGCGTCGACGGCCACAACTCGCACACCAACGTCTGCAGCGCCGCCGCGCGGCTGGGCTACACGCTGTGGAGCGGCTACGACCGGCCGTCGCCGGACTACGAGAACGCGAAGTTCACGCTGCTCATCTCCAGCCACCTGGAGACCGGCCACTACTTCAACCCGCACGCGCAGCGCATCATCGACGGCAAGATGAAGGGCGGCAAACTCGCCGTCTGCGACATCCGGTTGTCGAACACCGCCAGCATGGGCGACTACTGGCTGGCGCCTCGGCCCGGCACCGAGCCGCTGATGCTGCTCGGCTTCGCGCACGTGATCCTGCGCGAAGGTCTCGTCGCCTGGGACTTCGTGCGCGACTGGGTCGACTGGCGCGCCTACCAGCAGAGCAAGGGCCGGGCCCAGGACTTCGCCGCGTTCCAACGCGACCTCGCCGCCGACTACGCGTTCGCTACGCCATCCCACGTCGCCGAAGTGTGCGGCCTCGACGCCGCGGTCATCGAGGAAGTCGGCCGCGAGATCGGCAAAGCCGGCAGCGCGTTCGCGTCGCACGTCTGGCGCAACACCGCCGCCGGCAACGAAGGCGGCTGGTCAACCGCGCGCAACCTGCAGTTCGTGTCGGTGCTGGTCGGCGCGGTCGGCACGCTCGGCGGCACCGCGGGTGCCGGCACCAACAAGTTCGTGCCCGCCCCCTTCAGCAAGCCGCGGCCGCAGGACGTGTGGAGCGAGCTGCTCTATCCGCACGAGTGGCCGCTGGCGCATCACGAGCTCAGCTACCTGCTGCCGCACCTGGTGAAGAGTGGGCGCGGTCGCATCGACACCTACTTCACGCGCGTCTACAACCCGGTCTGGACCAACCCGGACGGGGCGATGTGGATCGAGATGCTGGCCGACGAGAACGCGGTCGGCTGCCACGCGGTGCTGTCGCCGACCTGGAACGAGACCGCGCGCTGGGCCGACTTCGTGCTGCCGATGGGGCACGCGACCGAGCGCCACGACCTGATGTCGCAGGAGACGCACGCCGCGACCTGGATCGGCTTCCGGCAGCCGGTGCACCGCGTGCTCGCCGAGCGCCAGGGTCGTCAGGTGACGTGGACGTACGAGGTCAACCCCGGCGAGGTCTGGGAGGAGGACGAGTTCTGGATCGCGCTGTCGTGGCACGTCGATCCCGACGGCTCGCTCGGCATCCGCAAGCACTTCGAGTCGCCGTACCGGAAGGGCGAGCGCATCACGATCACCGAGTACTACCGCTGGATCTTCGAGAACTCGGTGCCCGGTCTGCCGGAGGCCGCGGCGAAGGAAGGCATGTCGCCGCTCGAGTACATGCAGCGGCACGGCTGCTTCCTGGTGCAGGACCAGGTCTACAAGACGCACGAGAGCGAGCTGAAGGGCGAGTTCACGGTCGACCGGGAACGTGGCGTCGTGATGAAGGACGGCAAGGTCGCGGGCGTGTGGGCCGAAGGCAAGGCGCGGGTTGGCTTCCCGACGCCCTCGAAGAAGCTCGAGCTGTTCTCACCGACGATGGTCGACTGGGGCTGGCCCGAGTACGCGGCGCCGGTGTACGTGAAGAGCCACGTCGACGAGGCGAAGCTCGCGCGCGACAAGGGCGAGATGGTGCTGGTCGGCACGTTCCGGCTGCCGACGCTGATCCACACGCGCTCGGCGAACAGCAAGTGGCTGACCGAGCTGTCGAACACCAACCCGGTGTGGATCCACCCGACTGACGCCAAACGCATCGGCGTGCAGATGGGCGACCTGATCCGCGTCGCGACGCGCATCGGCTACTACGTCAACGCGGTCTGGGTCACCGAAGGCGTGCGACCCGGCGTAGTCGCGTGCAGCCACCACATGGGCCGCTGGACCGTGCGCGGCGACCAGGTGTCCGGCAACCACTGGCAGCTGCACGACGTCGACCTGCGCAAAGTGACGCCCACCGCGTACCTGATGCGGCGCACGAAGCCGCCCGGCGCGTTCGCGAGCAAGGACAAGGACAGCGACAAGGTCTGGTGGTCGTCGGGCGGCGTGCACCAGAACATGACGTTCCCGGTGCAGCCCGACCCGGTCTCCGCGATGCACTGCTGGCACCAGAAGGTCATCGTCACGAAGGCGGAACCGGGCGACCGCTACGGCGACGTGTTCTGCGACACCGCGAAGTCGATGGCCGTGTTCGAGGAGTGGCTGGCGAAGGCGCGGCCGGCCGGGAAGTTCGGCAAGGACGGGCTGCGGCGGCCGCTGCACCTGAAGCGGGTGTGCCGTCCGACCGACGGCGCCTTCCGGCTGTAGCAGCGTGAACCAGTGGACCGAAGCCGACCTGCGCACGATCGGATACGTCGCGATCAAGCCGTGGCGGCCCCCGCCTGACTTCTGGGTCGATTGCGACATCGTTTGCAGCATCGGCAGCCTCGCCGACTGGCCCGACGACTGGCACGCCCATTGGCTGCACAACGAACTGTGGGTCTACGACACCCTCGATCGCCTGGAGCGCGTGGTCCCAAGCACGGACGCGCACGCCTACCTCCGCGCCGCGCTGCGCACCCTGCCCGTGCAGTTCGGGGCCCACCGGGACGGTTGGTCACTCGAATGGAACGTGGCGAAGGCGAACCCGGCGCCGATCCCCGAGCACTACGTTCGCCTCGGCTACGACGTGTGCGGCCGGTACACGCAAGCGATGCTGGAGTGCTCGCCCCTGTCGTGCAATGGCATCGGCGAGGACCTCGGCGTCAACCGCTGGTGCCTGCTGGACACGTTGCAGCAAGCGATCGATGCAACTCGACACTTCGAACGAGTAGGGGCTGAACCCGGCCCCTACGTCGTGCTCGAAGTCTGGGCCGAACGGCTGCCAGCGGCGCCGTGAAGCCGACGCCGTCACCCTCTCCGCGGCGCGCTACGATGCCGCAGTGACGTCCGCGGATCCCACGACCGCCGAAGACGCGCGCCGCATCGCGCGTGCGATCACGTGGGTCCGGCTGCCGGTCTACGCGTTCGGGCTGTGGCTCGTGTGCGATTGCTTGTCGGCTTGGCTACCCGATTGGCAGGGCTTCGCATTGCTGCTGCTGGCGGCGATGGTGCTCGCGCTGGAGACGTTGGCTCTCCACTTCCCCGACCGCGACGACGCATACCTTCGACGGATCGCGTTCGCGCTCGTCCTGGTCATCGACCCGTTGCTGCCATTGGTCATGGCGGCGCGTCTATGGTTCGACCCTCCGCCGCCGACCGACTCCCTGATCGTCGGAGGCCTTGGCGGAGATGCCATGCTCAAGGGCGTGGAGCCCTTGGATTGGTTGCTTGCGGCCGGGTGTGCGGTTGTCGCGAGCGCTCTGGTCCCCGCTCGCGCGCTGCGCAGGCTGCTGCCGCTCTGGGTGCCGATCACCTTCGTTCTCTTCCTGCTGCTCGTGGTCCTGCTCGCGCTCATCGACGCCTTCACCGGATGAGCCGGGGCGATACCCTCCTGCTGACGGTCCTCGCGCTGATCGCGTTCGCCGCGAACTCGCTGTTGGCGCGGCAGGCGCTCGCCGCGGACGCGATCGGGCCCGCCGCGTTCACCGCGATCCGGCTCGCCAGCGGGGCCATCGTCCTGGTGCTGCTCGTGCGCGGCACCGCCGGCAACTGGGCGCCGCTGCGACCGCGCGGCCTTCGCGGCCCCACCGCGCTGTTCCTGTACGCGCTGCCGTTCTCGCTGGCGTACGTGCGCATCGGTGCCGCGACCGGGGCGCTGCTGCTGTTCGGCGCCGTGCAGCTGACGATGCTGGCGATCGCACTCACGCGCGGCGAACGGCCGCGACCGCGGGCGTGGTGCGGCTTC
>JBASWX010000144.1:0-9967 GCA_049276695.1 Planctomycetota bacterium | reverse complement strand
TGCCGGAAGGGCGCACGCTGGTCGCCAACTTCGCCGAGCTGGCGCCCGATGGTGAGCGCTTCCCGGTCGACGCGTGGCGGGCGGCGATGGACGCGGTGCTGCAGCAGCGCGGGGCGGCGCTGCTCGGCTACGGGCACGCGACCAACGGCCTGCCGGAGCTGCGCGCGCTGCTGGCCGAACGCGCGCACGAGATCGATCCGGGGTTGTCGGCGAACGACGTGCTGATCACCGCCGGGGCGCAGCAGGCGCTCGACCTCGTGCTGCGCACGTTCTGCGCGCCGGGCGACACCGTCGTCGTCACGTCGCCGTCGTACCACCAGATGCACGGGCTGTTGCGCGCGCACGGCCTGCAGGTCGTCGCGGTGCCGTTCACCGCGGCGGGGATCGATCTCGAAGTGCTGGCGCGGGCGCTGAGTCGGCGGCAGGTGCGGCTCGTGTACCTGATGCCGACGTTCCACAACCCGACCGGGCGCTCGCTCGACCGGGCGCAGCGACAGGCGTTGATCGACGTGGTCGCGCGCACCGCGGTGCCGGTGGTCGAGGACGAGTACCAGAGCTCGCTGCGCTTCCGCGGCGACGCGGCGCCGACGCTGCGTTCGCTCGACCCGCGCGGACTCACGGTCACGGTGTCGACGGTCAGCAAGGAGCTGTTCCCGGCGCTGCGCATCGGCTGGATCGCCGGCAGCGCCGACCTGCTGGCGCCGATGGCGGCGGTGAAGCGCTTCATGGACCTCGAGACGAGTCCGCTGCTGCAGGCGGCGCTGGTCGAATTCGTGCGCGCCGGCCACCTCGACCGCTACCTGGACGCGCTGCGCACCGAGCTGCGCGTGCGCCACGACGCGCTGCAGCGCGCCTGCCGCGAACACCTGCCCGCCGGTTGCACGGTCAGCGCGCCCGACGGCGGCTTCGTCGCCTGGCTCGAGCTGCCGCAGGCGGGCCACGGCGATCGGCTCGCCGAGATCGCGGTCGAACGCGGCGTGCGCGTCGTGCCGGGCCGCGTGTTCGACCTGCACGGTTCGCCGTCGCGCGGCGTGCGACTGTCGCTGACGCGCGCTGATCGCCACCAGATCGAAGCCGGCGTCGCGGTGCTCGGCGCCTGCGCCCGTGAACTGGTCGGCTCGCCGCCGGCGGCGCGACCGTTCCTCTGAACCCATCCGACTTCACGACTCCCTGTTGTCACTCCCCATGAAGACCAAGCCCGCCATCAAGTCCGTGCCCGGCTTCACCGCCGAAGAACTCGTCAGCAAGATCGGTTTCTGCGAACAACTGAAGGGCGGCGTCGTGATGGACGTCGTGACGCCCGACCAGGCGCGCATCGCCGAGGAGGCCGGCGCGTGTGCGGTGATGGCGCTCGAACGCGTGCCGGCCGACATCCGCAAGCACGGTGGCGTCGCGCGCAGCAGCGACCCCGGGATGATCGAGGGCATCCAGAAGGCGGTGTCGATCCCGGTGATGGCGAAGGTGCGCATCGGCCACTTCGTCGAGGCGCAGATGCTGGAGGCGATGGAGGTCGACTGCATCGACGAGAGCGAGGTGCTGACGCCCGCCGACGAACAGTTCCACGTCGACAAGCGCGCGTTCAAGACGCCGTTCGTGTGCGGCTGCCGCGATCTCGGCGAGGCGCTGCGGCGCATCCACGAAGGGGCGGCGCTGATCCGGACCAAGGGCGAGGCCGGCACCGGCAACGTCGTCGAGGCGGTGCGCCACATGCGCGCCTTGATGACGCAGATCCGCGAACTGCGCGGCATGGAGGACAAGCAGCTCGAGAAGAAGGCGGCAGAACTGCGCGTGCCGTTCGACCTGGTCGCGTGGGTCGCCGAGAACCAGAAGCTGCCGGTGCCGAACTTCTCGGCCGGCGGCGTCGCCACGCCCGCCGACGCGGCGCTGATGATGCAGCTCGGCGCCGAGGCGGTGTTCGTCGGCTCCGGCATCTTCAAGTCGGGTGATCCAGCGAAGCGGGCGCGGGCGATCGTGCGCGCGGTCACGCACTTCGAGGACGCCAAGGTGCTGGTCGAAGTGAGCAAGGGTCTCGGCGAGCCGATGGTCGGCATCGACATCAACACGCTGCCCGCACCGGAGCGTCTGGCCAGCCGTGGCATCTGAACGGCCCCAGCCGCTGGTCGGCGTGCTGGCGCTGCAGGGCGACTTCCTCGACCACGAGGAGGCGCTGCGCGCGCAGGGCCTGCGCACGCGCCAGGTCCGCACCGCCGCCGACCTCGCCGACCTGCACGCGATCGTGCTGCCGGGCGGCGAGAGCACCACGATGCTGACGCTGCTGGACGTCGAGGGGCTGTGGTCGCCGCTCGGCGAGACGCTGCGCAGCGGGCTGCCGGTGTTCGCGACCTGCGCCGGCATGATCCTGCTCGCCGAGCGGGTCGAGAATCCGCGCCAACGCAGCTACGGGCTGCTGCCGATCACCGTCGAACGCAACGGCTACGGGCGGCAGTACCACTCCGGGACGTTCCCACTGCAGTCCGACGTGCTGCCAACCGGCACCACGGGCACGTTCATCCGCGCGCCGAAGATCACCGCCGTTGGGCGCAGCGTCGAAGTGCTCGCCCGGCGCGGGGCCGATCCGGTGCTGGTGCAGCAGGGACCGGTGCTGGCCGCGTGCTTCCATCCGGAGTTGACCGCCGATCATCCGGTGGTCGCGCGCTTCGCGGCGATGGTGCGGGAACATGCTGCGTCGCGCCGGCACCAGCCGACGTGACGATGGACTTCGACGAACTGCTGGCCAAGGTGGCATCGGCAGTCTCGCCAGCTACGGTGGCGTGGGATGAGACCGCTCGACGTCTTCGCCGATGAGTCTCGCCACCGGTGCTGCGCCATCTCCTTGCGGCAGGACGGGCGCGATGGTCAGGGCGTTGGCACGGGAACGGCGCTCGAACACAACGGCGAGCTCTTCGTCGTGACCTGTGCGCATGTTGCGCGGCCTCGGGGCCGCGGCGTCGAAATGGGAAGCGTGGTCTTCGATGGGGCCGCACCCATTGGATCGGAGTGGCTCGAGGTGGTGTTCATCGATGAAGACGAGGACTCCGACCTTGCACTGCTGCGCGTCGCACGGTCGGTCCGGCACCGACTACAACATGTTCGACCGATCGAGGTGAGCAGGCTCGCCACGGCGGAGCAGTTCGCGGCTGCTCAGCCAGGCGATGGGCACGGATACGCGTTCATCGGTTCACCTTGGGATCTCAGGGCGCAGGACGGCGGTCGAACGCAGTTTCGTTGCCTTGCCTACCGAGCACGCGTCAAGAGCAACGACGGGTCCAGGCGCTTGACCCTGAGCTACGAGGCGGGTCCGAAGGAGGACCCGCTGCCGGAGCCGGCCGGCATCAGTGGCAGCACCTTGTTCATGTGCGACGCGCTTGCCGGCAACGGACTCTGGACACCAGGACCTGCCATCGCTGTGCTCCACGGCTGGCGACGCGAGGAGAAATACCTGGTGTGCTCGCCAATCGCGCCGATCCGCGAGTTCCTGCTGCGCGGTTGACCGAGGCCCGTCGCCGAACCCGCCGCGGGTCGGCATGTGCGCTCTCGACTTGGTCGTTGGTTACCGCGATGGCCCGCCGGCACCGCGAGCAAGGATCTCGCCGAACGTAGGGAGGTCGCCAGCGACCGCTTGGTCATCGCCTGCACCGGCAGCGGCGGCAACCAAGTCGAACAACTCACCGCTCGCCTGCAGGAGCTGATGGTTCTCAGTGTGGGCATCGAACAGAGTCGGTTCCGCGGTGACTCGTACCTCCTCGTCGCAACCGGGCACGCGCAGTGCGAAGGTACCCGCATCCAACAGGCGACACTCGACTCCGGGTGGAAGCCATCGTCCCTGCTCAAGCATCCTGGTCACCTGCTCGACACGGAACGGTGGCTCCGGGAACTCCGGCATCACGAAGTCGGCCTCGCTCACGGCATCGATGTCGAACCCATCGTGCTCCGCACGGTCGACGAGCGCACCGACGTCCCGTTTCAACTCGTGCCGACTGCGTTCACGATCTTGCTGCGAAGTCAGCGCTGCACGCTCGAACTCACCAGGCAGCCGCGCCAGGATCGGCTGCAGCTTGCCTACCAGTCCCTGGAACAGGTGGATGCGTTCGCTCAACGCGAAGTACACGTCGTGTTCGATCGTGTCGTCGTAGGCGAGATTCACGATGCGGATGCGGGGGTACTTCTGGCCGATGCGGTCGATGCGACCGATGCGCTGTTCGACCTTCATCGGGTTCCAGGGCAGGTCGTAGTTGGCGAGCACACCACAGGTCTGGAAGTTCAGTCCTTCGCTAGCGGCATCCGTGCACAGGAGCAGGCGGATCTTCTCTTCGCGGAGCAGGCGCTTGATGTCTTCGCGCGAGCAGCGCGCCCAGTCACCAGACTGCGTGCGTCGCTTTCCACCGCTACCGCTGAAGCAGCCGAACGGAACGTCCGGGAAGTGCTCCGGCAGCGTCCGCGTGAGGGACTTCATCGTGTCCTCGTACTGCGAGAACACGATCGCCGAGGTGAACCCGTCCGCGAATGCGCGCTGCAGCTGCGCGATCAGCACCTTCGTCTTGCTGTCGGTGGAGAGCCGGCCGAGGCGGCCGATGATCTCTTGGATCTGGGCGCGCTCCTCGACGACGGCGGCCTTGCGCGCCATCTCGGTCGCCTCGTCGCCCGACACGGCCTCGTCGCGCCCGATGTCGCTGCTGGCCGCATCCTCGTCCAGCTCGAGCGCCCCATCGCGCTGCAGGCCATCGAGCCGCTTCTCCAACGTCATGCGCAGTGCATGGAAGCTGCTCGACATGCGCATGCGGTAGCTGGTCAGGACGAACCCGACTGCGTTGCGCAGGTCCGGAGTGCTCTTGGCCCACGTCGAGGAGATGTAGTCCTCGACTGCCTCGTAGACCGTTCGCTCGGCTTGGGTCATCTGCACGGTCACGTCGTGCACGTCGCGTTCCGCGATGGGCGCATGGAGTAGCCCGCGCTTGTGGTAGGCCCGTAGCAGACTGCGCGTGTGGCGGGACATGCGTGCCTGGATCGGAGTGCCGGCCTCGAGGATGCCGATGGCCGCGGCGCGCTGGCGATCCGTCAGTCGCTTGAGCGGGATCGTCGCCTCCATCTCCCGCAGTGCCCGCAATGCCGCATCACACTCGGCGCGACCGACGTCGCGTCGGGCCTCGACGCGGCGCAGGACCGGCTCTGCGATCGGGCCGAACGCCGACTCCGTCGCGCGGAACAGCCGCCGCAACTCCTTGAGCTGGTCGGGCCCAGGGTTCTTGGCCAGTTCCTCGAAGTAGCGATGGAATGCTGCTGGGGTCCATTCGCTGGGCAGACCCAGCAGTTCCAGCAGGTCGTAGAGCTCCTGCGCGCTGACTTGCATCGGCGTCGCGGTCAGCAGCAATAGGGCCTTCGTCCTGGCCTGCATGGCGCGCATCAGTGCGAGCAGCCGGTTCGGCCCCTTGCTCTTGCCAGCCACGCCACGCTGGCGAGCGTGGTGGGCTTCGTCGAGCACGATCAGGTCCCACTCGGGCCCGTCGAGCAACTCGTGTTGTCGCTCCTGCCGCCGCACCAGGTGGCTGCTCGCCAGCACAAGCGGCTGCTTCGTCCACTCCGACGACGCGAGGTCCCTCTCCAGCGGCGCCTGTGCGCCGTGGTGCTCCAGCAACCGCAGGCGCCCATCGGCGTAGATTGGCACGAGCAGATTGAACTTCTCGTAGAGCTCGACCTGCCATTGCTCGAGCAGTGAGCCGGGAACCAGGATCAGGATCCGCTTCGCCAGTCCGCTGATCCACGCGTGTCGGATCGCCAGCCCTGCCTCGATCGTCTTGCCGAGGCCGACTTCGTCAGCGATCAGCAGTCGGAACGGCCAGTTGTCGAGCAATCGGCGATGCACCCGAAGCTGGTGCGGCCAGGGGTGGACCGTCGATGTTTGGACTGCGACAAACTCCCCGTCCTTGCGCGCCGCGGCCCAGCGCAACAGGGTCCACGCCTGACGGATGCGAACCTCTGCTGCGTCGCGGCTCTCGCGCTCCGACTCCGGCTCCGCGACTGGTTCATCCACGGCTGGCTCGGGAGCCGGCGGAAGCGGCGGACGAATCGTCTGGTCGTCGGTCGGCAGGAACTGCAGCAGCTTCTGGCGCACCGCGTCCGGCACGTCGACGACTTCAGCGACCGTCGACCGGTTGTGCCAGAGCCGCTCGAAGTCGCGCGCGGTGTGCTGGATGCGTTGCACATCGCGGTCACCACCCCAGGAACAACTCACGTCGAACGACTCGCCGTTGTGGATCCACCCTGCGACCGTCTCGTTGAGCGAACCGGTGAATGCGATCTGGTTGCCCTCGGCATCATCGAGCAGACCCGCCTTGGCGTGGTAGAGCCCGAGCCCAGGTCGGATCCTCCCGTGCTCGTCCTTGGGGATCGCAACCTTCACGTCGAGACGGCCTGCCGCGATCAGCCACGCCAACCATCCGAGCTGCTTGCGCACCGCCTGATCCTCGGTCGTCAGGACGATGCGATCGGCCCACTTGGTCGTCATCAGGTCGCGCAGCGCGAGCCCACGCTCGATCTGGTCAACCTCCGCTGCATCCAGCGTGCAGCCGACCACCAGCTGCATTCGGCCACCGTTCTGCAGCAGTCCATCGAGCCCCCGCGCCGCCAGCCCCAGTGCCTCCGCGGCGAAGTAGCCGGTCACCCGACGGTAGAGCACGCTCCGCTGCAGCGCTGGCACGAAGAAGCTCGCGACGAGGTCGCCGTCCTCGTGGCTGTAGCGCGCTCCCCACTCAACGCTTCTGAGTCCAGGCTCCACCCTCGAACTCCTCCTGTCGCTCCTTGGAGAGCTTGACGTCTTTCGCCAGCGCGGTCCGACGTACTTGCTCCAGCACGTAGGCATCCGCCGCTGCGGCGACCATCGCACCGACCTTGCTGCCTTCAGCGGCGCGCGGCGCTGGCAACACGTTCAACGCGAGTTCGACAGCTGCGTGCAGGCTCGGGTCCGCGAGCAGCCCTGTTTCCTCCAGCAACTTCACGGCTGCGCCAACATTCTGCTCACGTCCTGTCCGCGCAACGTGGTGGAGGACGTCGATGAGACTGGCACCGGCCTTCGCGGTGGCGAGGACCCCCTTGTTCGCGCGGGTTGCACTGTCCCACAGGATCACGTCGTCCGATTTCAACTCCAGCACACGCCCCCTGAGCTGCTCGAACGGCACGCCGACGACGCGCGCGAGCTTGAGCGCTTCATCCGCGGGGAACACCGGGGTCTGGAAGGTGTCCCACGCCAGCACGAACCACTCCGTGATGGGATCGAGGTGTGCTTGACGGCGCACGCTCGCCAGCTGATGGATCCGCCACTCCTTCACCGCTGTGCGCGCGGCCATCAGGGCGTCCTCCGGTCGAACGGCGTACGGATCGAAATCCTCGTCCTCGCGCAGGCGCAGCTTCTTGCTGCGCCCGACCTCGGGCTTCTGCGCCGGACGACCGCGCTGCAGAGGCCAGTGCCGGGAGAACACCTCCAGGGCTGGGCCGAAGCACGCCAGGTACAGGTCGACACCGCCGATCCCGGCATGCTGGAACTCCGCCACCTTCTCTCGCACTCGCTCGACCACCTCGTGCTCGACGTCCTCCCAGTAGGAGACCTTGCCGTCGCCGGCGGCCCGCGGTCGACACACGAGGAAGATCGTGCTCTTGGCCGCGTTCTTGCCCTTGATGTGCAGTGACCCCTCTGCTTCGGTGTTCACGGGCCAGCTTGCGGAGATCACGAACCCGGCGTCGACGAGGCCCTTGCTGAGCGCGTCCCATGCGCCCGTGGCCTTGTGCGTGAACATCAGCACCATGACGCCGTCGGGTTTCAGCACGCGCCGGCACTCGGTGAAGATGGCCTGCATGCGCTCGCGGTAGTCGCGCGCTGCTCGCTCCTTCGCGCCGCCGCTGCCCTGCACGCGGCTGTGGCCCTTGAACTTCGCGGCGTTGGCGACGGCCTCACGTTCCTTGTCGGTCAGGTGCGCGCTGAACACGTCGGGGTAGAGCAGGCCGGCCGTGCGCTTCAGCCACACGTAGAAGTAGTCGGCCAGCTCGGCGTACATCACGTTGTCGTAGTACGGCGGGTCCATCACCACGGCGTCGACGCTGGCATCGGCGATGTGGTCGAGGCGATCACCGGAGCCGCAGGTGATGGTCACGTCGTGGGACTGGCGTTTTGCGAACAGTGCAGGCTTGTCCCGCGGTGAACTGTCGTGGCCGAGCAGTTCGATCAGCTCCTCGAGCGCCTTCCCGGTCGACTCGAACGCCCAGTCGTAGCCAAGCCCCGCAATGATCGGCGCCATCTCGGCGTAGCTCCAGCAGAAAGCGAAGTCGTGACGGTTGAAGGTGTTGGCGACGACTTCGCGTGTCGGCATCCAGACCGACATGCGTGAGTTGTAGTTCAGCAGCTTGTCGTTCGCGATCGCGAGGTATGTCAAGGCCGCGCGATCGAGATCGCTGAGTCTCGCTGGGTCGCCGAGTTCGGCGACGAGCTGCTGGAAGATCTCGACGCTTGTGATGTGGCCAATTAGCTGGCGCGGCGAGAAGCAGTCTCGCCACGAAGTAGCGCCGTATCGGATCAACTCGCTGGTCTTGAGTCCGTCCGGAACTGGTTCGTCAGGCACGATGCCCCTGGCCTCCCACTCCGGCATCTTCGCCGTCAGCGTCGCCGCGACGTGATCGCAGAACTCATCCTCCGGACAAGGCGCGCGGTAGCCGCGCTCCTTCTTGACCTTCGGCTTGCCTGCTTTCGTCGTCCCGACCCGCACAGTGCGCTTGAATACGACAGCGTACAGCTGGTCGCCCATCTTGCCTGCCTGCGCTTGTGCCTTGATCTCATCGCCGTCGATGACCCGCGCGCAGTCGGAGAATGGGCACGCGCCATCGCCGCCCTTCACCGTCGCCAGCGATTGGTCTCTTGCCTCGTGGACGATCTCGAACCGGATGCGGCGATCACCCGGCCGCGACGTGTCGGGGACGAGACGCACGCCCGTTCCACCGGATGAGAGACTCCAATTTGGGCTCAGCGGGACAAGGCCGTTGCAGTACGGACAGCGGATCGTACGAGCCCAGAGCATGCCATCGATCGTGACGCCTTCTGGTGGCGGAGCGAAGATGCCTGAGAACTTCGGCTTGGCTAGTTCGCAGAATCGCGCAGTGAGAACCTGATAACGAGCGGCGAGCTGGGAACCGAACCGTGCGGGCGACTCCATCGTGGCTCGCAAGATCATCCATGCGACTGGGTTCAAGTCGTTCGCAAGCGACTTGCAGCCAAGACGAATCGCCTCGAAGGGAATGCTCCCTCCGCCAGCCGTCGGATCCAATACCCGCATTACGCCGAGTGATCGAAGCTGGCCCAGATCATCGTCGTTCGGCTGGTACTTGAACGCTCGCTCATAGCCATATGGGTTTGCTGCGAGCGTGCGGCGCTTTCCCGTCTTGGGGTCCTTGTCACGGGCCGCTGCAGCGATGAGACGCTTCGCTTCAACGGGGTCGCCATGGATGCCCAGCGCATGCATGAATCGGTGGCGGTCCGCGTTGGCCGGCAACAGAGCCCCGAGGATCGCCGCCCGACTCGCTACTAGCGGCCGCCGCGCCCACCACACGTGCAGTCGGTTTGGGGCGGGAAACGGCGTCATCGGTGTTCGCTCGCGAGTCGACTCGATGCCCAACGCTGCGATCGGCAACCAGTCCTCGATGAGACGTCGCGACGAGGCAACGCTGGCGGCGGGGAGCGCTGCACCCTCAGTCCCCTCCTTGGGCGATGCGGCCTTCACCACGCCCCTCCGATCCGATTGGCTGCACGATGCGCGCGTTCGAGGGCAGCGATGTACCTCGGCACAAGCGGCGAACTTGCACCTAGGCCTGGAACCAGCGTGACGCGACTCCGCGCCGGCTGAAGAAACTGCTCGAAACGCCTCCTCCCACTGCGAAGATGGCGTTTGCCACAACAAACCACGATGCCCTGGGAGGGGCGTTTCGAGTG
>JBASWX010000143.1:0-21948 GCA_049276695.1 Planctomycetota bacterium | reverse complement strand
GAGCCAGGGGCTGCACGCGAGCAGATCGCGGCGGTCGCAGCGGCGCCCGTTCCCGACCTCGCGCAGCCGTTCGCGTTCGAGTTGCGCTGCCGCGTCGTCGATGCCGACGGCCTGCCGGTCGCGGGCGCGCACGCCGCCGTTGCTCCTCCTGGTTGCGCGCTGGCGCTGTCGCCGCCGACCGATGCCGATGGCCGCGTCTCGGTGACCTTCCGCGCGCGCGTCCCCGCACTCGTGCTGGCCGTCGGCTACGCGTACCAGGGCACGCACACTTCGCTGCAGCAGGTAACGATGACCGCTGGCGAAGTCGCCGAGGTTGGCTTCGTCGCCGGGCTGGCGCCGCTGCCGGCCAACGTGCGCATCGACGCGCTGGGGCGGCAGATCGTCACCTCGCCGGAGTGCAGCCAGGGCCAGCGCGACTGTCGCACCTGCCATCAGGGAATGGTGGCGGCGAACGTGTTCGAAGTGCGCGGAGCCTGGGGCAGCGGACTGCACCCGGACGCGGTGTTCGGCGACCGGCTGGTGACACCGCCGGTGGTCGCCGAGGTGGCGTTCGACAGCAACTCGTGGTACGTCGCGGGCGTCGGCAGCGGCCTGTCCAAGCCTGGCGAATGGGGGCGGATCGAAGGCCGCGTCTTCGGCGCCGACGGCAACCCGGTGGGCGGCGTGCTGGTGCACGGGCAGCAGGCCGACTTCGCGGCGGGGGTGCACAGCAACGGCGACGGTTCGTTCCTGCTGCCGTGGCGCCGTCCGGCGACCGGCGTCGTCGAGTTGCGCGCCGGCGGCGGACCGGAGGGTCTGGCGTCCCGTTCGCTCGAGCTGACCGGCGATCACACTGCCGGCATCGACCTGCTGCTGCAGACGGGCAGCACGCTGCGCGGCGTCGTGCGCGGTGCCAGGAGCGGCGGCAACGGCATGCGCGTCGAGTACGTGGCCGCACCCGGCCACGACGGCGACGTGGCGACGGTCGGCCCCGACGGCCGCTTCGCGTTCGCCAACCTCGCACCCGGCCCGGGTCGCCTGCTGCTGTGGGGCACTGCGGGCGAAAAGCTGCCGATCGCCGAGGAACCGTCGGTGCTGCCCGATGGGCGCGAAGTCGTGTTCGACCTGTTGAGGCGCGGGCCGGCGAACGGTGGCCTGCGCGTCTGCGTGCGCGGCCACGACGGCGAACTGACGAAGGACCTCGAGGTTCGGGCGTGGCAGGTGGACACCGGCCGCGGCGCGTTCCTCGACCGGGGCGAGGACGGGGCCATGCACATGCACGGTCTCGTCGCCGGCTTCTACCGCGTCGAACTCGGAGCCTGCGGCAGCGGCTGGCGCGACCTCGGCCAGCACTGGGTCGACGGCCAGGGTCTCGCCGATCTCGGCACCGTGCCGCTGGCGGCGCCGGTGACGCTGCGGCTGGAGGGCGGCGAGGCGATCTCCGGCGTCGAGATCTACTCGTGCAACGGCATCGTCGACCTGCGCGCCGCGGAGCTCGCGGCCGGGCAGCGCGAACTGGCGTTGCCGGCCGGCAAGTGGTTGGTGCTGTGGCCGCGCGACGGGCTGCTGGGCTGGCGCCAGGTCGATCTGGTGGCGAACACCGCAGCGAGTGTCCGGCTCGATCGCTGACGACGGCGGCAGTGCGGGCGTCAGCTCGACGGGGCCGCGGGCGCGGGGAAGCGCGCGGCGAGCCAGGTCTGCAGGTGCGGCTTCGCCGACGCTGCGGCCGGCTCGGCGCGCGGGCCGTACAGGTACGCCGACATCGACACCATCGTGCCGCCGCAGTCGTGGGCGCCGACCAACAGCGTGCCGGGCGCCGGCGTCTCGAGCAGCACTTCCATGGTGTGGCCGTGGCCGACGTCGTCGATGCGTTCGATCCTGCCGGCGAGCACGACACCGGGCGCGAGCGCGACCGACAGTTGCTGGCCGGGCCGCGGTTCGGTCCGCTGCAGCGCCTTGGCCAGCGTCGACCACGCCTGCCCGGCCGGTCCGGTGGTCATCGCCACCGCCTGGGCGAGGGCTCCCGGTTGCCCGGCGAAGTGCTGCAGGTAGCGGCGCAGCACGCGGAAGAACGACGGCCAGCCCTGCTCGGTGCCTTCGAGCTGGCCGTCCCAGTCGTTGGTGCTCGCGAACAGGCTGTGCACGACGCGCACGATGCAGGTGCCGCCGCGTTTCGCTTCGACCGTCCACTCGGTCGCCATCGGCGGCATCTCCGGCGACCAACCCGGACTGGTGGCTGCGAACCGCACTGGCGGCTGCCATGCGGTGATCTTCGCGCTCGAGGTCATGCCGCCGCCGAAGTCGCACACCATCTCGCCGCCGTTCTTGCCATCGACCGTCGTCGGCACGAACCACGCGGAGATGCCGGGCCCGGTGGCGATCGCCTGCCACACCTGTTCGGGGGTGCCGGGGACTTCGACTTCGACGCGCACGCTGCGGCGCCCATCGGGATCACGTTGGATGCTCATGGCTTCACGGAGGCGGGGGAGGGAGGGGAAGGCGGACCGCCGGCGGTCGGATGCGCAACGACGACGAGTCGGTGCCAGCGCCCGCCAGCGGCGGAGGGATCGTGGTAGCGGGCTGCGAGATCGGCGACCGCGGTCGCGAGTTCCTGGCTGAAGGCGCCGCGCTGCTCGGCATTCGCGAAGCGGATGTCGGTGTCGATCGACAGCGTCGCGAGGCGCTGGTTGGTCGTCGTCGCCTTGCGCAGCAGGGCGCCGACCTCGCGCACGGCGCGCGCGGCGAGTGCGAGCAGGTAGCCCGCGGAGAGGCGGTCGGTCGTGCGCGCAGGGTCGGCGGCGGCCGGACCGAGCGCCGCCGGCGAAACCAGGTACGAGTCCGCGGTCGCGACCATGCGCCGTTCGGTGATGCCGCCCCAGCGTTTCGTCTCCGCCTCGCGCACGAGGCCGTGCTGCTCGAGGGTCCGCAGGTGGTAGTTCACCTTTTGGCGCGGCAGGCCGAGCCGTTCGGCGAGTGCCGCGGCGCTCGCCGGCTGCGCCAGTTCGGCGAGCAGGCGGGCGCGCGCCGGGTCGATCGCGACCGCTGCGGCGATCGGGTCGTCGATGACCTCGACTTCGGGCATGGCGCGGATGCTACATTGACAAGATTACTTGTCAATAGGCGAAACCCGGGCTCAGCGTCGCTGGGAGAGCAGTCCAGGCGCGTCCGTGACGATGCCGGCGATCGCATCGGCGAGGTCGAGGAAGCGGGGCAGGTTCATGCCGCGGGCGGGTTGGAACGGGGCGGGCCAAGGCGGGAACGGTTGGCGTTCCTGGCCGGCGGAGTCGCGCATGTGCGAGCGATCCGACGAGAACACGGCGACGAATTCCGGCCCGGGAACGACGCGGAAGCGCGGCGCGCAGGCCGGGTCGTCCTCGCGGAACGCGTGGGCCAGCCATTCCCGCAACGGCCACGCGCAGCGATCGCGGTCGTCGAGGTCGACCACGAGGCCGTGTGTCGGCAGCAGCGCAACGACGTGGTAGTCCCAGACGATCGGGTCGTGCTGGGCGGCGCGTTGGCCCCACATCGCGACGCTGCGCGCGGCATTGGTCACGAACACAGCCGCCGTCGGCTGCGGCGAGCTGCCACTGCGCAGCAGCTGCCACACATTCTCCTCGCAGAAGAAGGGCTGGTAGCGTTGGCGCGCCCGCCAGGCATCGTCGAACGTCGAGAGCGTGGAGTCGGCGGCCACCGCGACAGGCTACCCGGCCGGCCGGCCGTGCTGCGCGAGCAGCCACGTGCGGAACGCCTGCAGCGCCGGCAGGCTCGCGCGCCGCTCCGGGTACACCAGCCAGTAGCTCTTGCCGGTGGTCAGCCGCGTCGCCGCGAACGCCTCGACGACCTTGCCAGCCGCCAGTTCGTCCTCGCACACGAACGTCGGCAGCACCGCGACGCCGAGCCCCGCCAGGGCCGCCTGCAGCACCATCTGGTGGTGCTCGAAGCGCGGTCCTCGCCGCGCGTCGATGCCGGTGACCGCCTTCGCCGCGAACCATTCCTCGAACGCCGCCGGCCGCGTCGACATCTGCAGCAACGTTGCGCGCCGCAGATCGGTCGGGGTCTTGAGCCCCGCCTTCTTCTTGTAGGCAGCGGTGCACACGAGCACGACGTCTTCGTCCATCAGCGCCTCCAGCCGCGCGCCGGGCCAGTGCGCCTCGCCGTGGTGGATCGCCGCGTCGAGGTCTTCGCTGGCGAAGTCGAACGGCTGCACCTTGGTGGTGAAGTGCACCTGGATGTCGGGGTGGGCCTGCACGAACGACGGGAACCGCGGGATCAACCAGCGGGTGCCGTAGGTCGGCAGGATGCCGAGCTGCAGGACGCCGCCGCCGCGCCGCAGCGCGCGCAGTTCGAGCGCCGCCGCCTCGAGCCGGTCGAAGGCGCCGCGCACGTGCTGCAGGTAGTGCTCGCCTGCCGGCGACAGCCGGATGCGTTGCCGTTCGCGCACGAACAGCTCGACGCCGAGGTGCTGCTCGAGCGCCTGGACCTGCCGCGACACCGCGCCCTGGGTCAGGTGCAGTTCGCGGGCGGCGGCGGTGAACGAGCGATGGAACGCCGACGACTCGAACGCGTGCAGTGCAGTGGTGGCGGGAAGGGATCGGCCCACATCATGAACATACCGCATGAGCTCATGCAAAGAAGTCGCGCCGCGTGTGCAGCCTCCCGGTCGATGCCGGTGCTACCCTCCGCGCGCCGGAACTGCCGCTGCGGCGGTTTCGGCGATCCGGCGGCCAGCGACCGCGCGCCTGCGACCGAGAGCCACACCATGACCAACCTGCATGAAACGACCCTGTGGAACCTGCTGGCGGGCGTGGCCGGCACCGTGCGAACGGTGCGGTTGTGCGAGGCGCTGCGCGTCCACCCGGACCTGCTGCGGCCGCTGGCCGGGCGGGTGAGCCGCGCCGAACTGGCGCAGGCGCTGACGATGCTGCTGTTCGAGGACGTGACGCGCCGCGTGCCGATGGCCGCCGCCTACGTCGGCGACGCGGTGCGGGCCGGCGACAAGCTGGTGTTCGACCACGGGGCCCTGCGCACGGTCGCGACCGACAACGGCGCCTTGCCGCGCGGCGAGCTGGCGTTCCGTCGGCTGCTCGAGCCGCTCGGCTTCGAGTGCCGCGGCGTCTACCCGCTCGACCGGCTCGGCATGACCGGCCGCGCCTTCACGCACTGCGACCTGCCGGAGGGCATCGCCCAGTTCTTCGTCAGCGAACTGCACCCCGAACGCTTCAGCCCGGCGTTCCAGCAGGCGGTGCAGCGCGTGGTCGGCGGCTCGCGCGACCCGCTGCCGCTGACCGCGAAAGCCCTGCTCGCCGAGCTGCAGGCCCACGGCTCGCTCGCGTTCGCCGACGCGGTGCTGCTGCTGCCGGACCTCGCCGGCTGCTTCGACCGCCACCACCAGGAGCCGCACTGGCGGGACTACCAGGCGCTGCTCGGCGAATCGAAGGAGATGGCGTGGATCGCGACCGAGGGCAACAACTTCAACCACGCGACCGACCGCGTCGCCGACGTGGTCGCGGTTGCCGAGACCCAGCGCCGGCTCGGCCGGCCGGTGAAGCCCGAGGTCGAAGTGTCGGCGAGCGGCCGCGTGCGCCAGACGGCGTTCCGCGCGGCGATGGTGGAGCGGTTGTTCGTCGGCGACGACGGCACGCTGCGCGCCGAGCCGGTGCCCGGCAGCTTCCACGAGTTCATCACCCGCGCCGAGGAGGCGCCAGGCGTGCTCGACCTGCGCTTCGACAGCGGCAACGCGACCGCGATCTTCCAGATGACGGCGCGGACCTGACGGCCGCAGGTGGCAACCGGCACCGGCGAACTCTGGTCGGGTCGCAGCTCGCTGTCGCGGCCGGCCCACCAGCGGGGATAGAACGCCGTCATGTCCGACGCCGTCGTCCACGCACTGACCCAGGTTCTCGGCGAACGCGGGGTGCTCACCAGCCCCGAGGACCGCGCCCGCTTCGAGACCGGGTGGCGCTACGGCAAGGGCATCGCGCGCTGCATCGCGCGGCCATCCAGCACCGCCGAAGTCGCGGCGACGCTGCGCCTCTGCGGCGAGTACCACGTGCGCGTGGTGCCGCAGGGCGCCAACACCGGGCTGGTCGCGTCGTCGACGCCGGACGCGACCGGCACGATGGTGGTGCTGAGCCTCGAACGGCTGAACCGCACGATCGACGTCGACCGCGCCGGCCGCTGCGTGCTGGTCGATGGCGGCGTGTTGCTGAGTCAGCTCAACGAACGGCTGGCGCGCGACGGCTGCTGGTTCCCGGTCGACCTCGGCGCCGACCCGCAGATCGGCGGCATGGTCGCGACCAACACCGGCGGCACGCGCCTGCTCAAGTACGGCGACGTGCGCCACAACCTGCTCGGCGTCGAGGTCGTGCTCGGCGACGGCCGCGTGCTGACCCAGCTCAACCGGCTGCGCAAGAACAACACCGGGCTCGACGCCAAGCACCTGTTCGTCGGCACCACCGGCGTGTTCGGCGTCGTCACGCGCGCGGTGCTGCAGATCGCGCCGTTGCCGAAGCAGCGCGCGGTCGCGCTGGTCGGCTGCCGCGATGGCGCGGCGGTAGTGGCCTTGCTGACTGCGCTCGAAGGGGAACTCGGCGACGTGCTCAGTGCCTTCGAGGTGATGAGTGCGAACGCGATGGCGGCGGTGTTCGCGCACCAGCCGGCGCTGCGCAAACCGTTCGCCGAGCTGCCGCGCTACGCGGTGCTGGTCGAGCTGTCGTCGACGTTGCCCGCCGACACGCTGGCGCTCGATCAGTTGCTCGAGTCGCGGCTCGGCGCGTTCCTGGAGCAGACCGGCGACGCGGTCACCGACGTGCTGGTCGGCAAAGGCGACGAGTTCTGGCAGATCCGGCACCACATCAGCGAGAGCCTGCGCAGTGCCGGCAAGGTGCTGGCGTTCGACATCAGCGTGCCGCGCTCGGCGCTGCCGGCGTTCACCGTGGAGGTCGAACGTCTGCTCGCCGCCGACTGGCCGCAAGTCCGGCTGTGCGACTACGGCCACTGGGGCGACGGCGGCACGCACCTGAACCTGGTGTGGAACGAGGCCGCGGTCGGCAAGCCGGCTACCGAAGTGATCGCGGCGCTGCAGCCGCGCATCTACGAGCTGGCGGTGCGCCGCCACGACGGCAGCTACTCGGCCGAACACGGCGTCGGCCCGCACAACCAGCGTTACTACGACCTCTACACCGATCCTCTGGTCAAGCAGTTCTGCGCGCTGCTCGGCGACTTCTGCGATCCCGGCGACCGGCTCGGCACGGTGCGGCTGGCGTGAGATCGGTTTGCAGGGCGACCATTCCCGTTAGCCTTGGTTATGCTCCAAGGGCGACGTGGGCGGGACCGTCCACCGCTACCCTCGCAAGAGAACCATGCGTCCCACCGTTGGAATCCTCGTAGCGCTTCTCATCGGTGCGACCGGTTCATCCGTGTACTTTCAGGTGCTCAATCCCGGTGCTGCAGGCGGAGCCCAAACCAACGGTGAGGTCGAGCGCCTGGTCCAGGAGAACGCTTCCTTGCGCAGTCGTCTGCAGGAAAGAACCGCGGAGTCGACTGGCCGCGATGGTGACACCCAGGGCCGCGTTCATCAATGGCCCAGTGTGGATGGCGTTTCTCGCGAGCGCGAGCGATCTGGCGCACCCACCGATGCGGACCTTGTGTTGCGAGGCAAGGAACTCGAGATCGACGATCTGAGGGCCGAGATCGAGCGACTCACCACCGTTCTTGAAGTTGCCAAGCGCCGCGGATTCACCGCAGAGATGGCCATCCCCAACCTTGCGGGCTTGATTACCGAGGTGTCCAAGGATGGAACACTCTGCACGATCACCGTGACGGATAACCCGGACAATGTCCCGCTTGACCGTACCGTTGGTTGTCGCCTGGCAGTTTATGATAACTCAGGATACAAAGGCGAAGTGCGTGTGACTCGCTACGAAGGTGAGAAACGAATTGGCAAGTATGACATGGGCGTGCTGTCATGCCGGACAATGCGATTCGCGGTCGACCCAAACAAGGGTGGGGAACTCCTGAGCGAATGGGCGGAGAAGGCTGGCCGCACCACGCCTGACTTCCCACGAATCAAGGTGAACGACAAGGTGGCGAGCAAGATCTACTGAGCGAACGAAACGCCCTACAGATCGAGTGGTCGAACTGGCCGCAATCCCAGGCGACCAAAACGAAACGTGCAAGGATAGACGCCGCGAACGACAGATCTTGCGGTGGCTGCGCTGCTGCCGTACCCGCCGCCGCGAACGGCCCGCGTGGAATCATCGTCCGATCGCAGTCGCAAGCCGTCACCGCCTCGTTCGCTGCCAAGGTTGCCGTCCCCGTCGCGGCACCATTCCCACACGTTGCCGGCCATGTCGTGCAGCCCGAAGGGGTTCGGTGCCAAGGAGCCGACCTCGAGCCGCTGATCTGCCGAGTGGCCGATCAGTTCCTTTCCGGTCAGGGAACTCTCCGAACTGCCCGTCCACCAGGGGCTGGTTGTGCCTGCCCGGCAGCCGTATTCCCACTGGAGTTCGGTCGGCAAGGCCCAGCCGGATTGGCGCAACTTCTCCTCGCACTCGAGCCAGGAGACGTTCTCGACGGGGCACGTCACGTCACCCAGCATGATGCCGACCGAACTATGTCTACTTGGATTGTGCCCGCCGGAAAGGCGCATCCACTGTCCTTGGGTCATCTCGTACTTGCTGAAGAAGAAGGGGGAGAGTCGCAATTCGTTACGCCCCGTCGCTGGCTCACCAGCTTCCACCGGCAAGGTGCCGCCGGGAATCAGCACGAACACGACTCCCATGTCGGGGGTTGGCTGCAAGCGACCAGGATCTCCAGACGGCGCCTCCTTGCCAGGCGTGCCGGAGTCCAGGTCCACGAACTGCCACAACTTCGACTCCGGGTCCATGCCTATGGGAACCAGGCCCACCTGCGCCTTGATGGACATTCTCTCGTAGAGACGTGACGCTCGCTCCCCATCGCTGGCCTTGATGGCGTCGATGGCTTCGCGCCAACGATCCTGTACCGAATCGAAGGAGCGTGCCTGCACGGTCTCCGCCCGACGCAACCTGTCGCGGACGCTCGAGACCAGACCTCCGTCGCGCAGGAACAACTCCAGGTCGCCCACCAGCTTGCTCAGCGTACCGTACAGGTGCCTGTCGGCAGGATCGACCACAGGCCGCGCGGAGTCGCGGATCTCGGCCTCGAGCAACGCGATCTCCCGACGCAGGGTGTCCCGGGACTCCGGCGGGGCCGTGTGGTCCAACAGCCACTGCAGGTGCTGCACCTCCGCATGTCGGGGGTGGGCACGCCGATGGGAGTCCGACTCGGCCGGAGTCATCGGCCGTGCCTGCGCCTCCATCCTGGCCAAGGCCAGTCCGAGAAACGTCAGCTCCTCTTGAAGGGGATCGGCATAGCTTTGCAACCAGTTCCTGATCGCTGGCACCTGTTCAGGCCAGGCCGGGTAGAGGGTCGCCTGGTTGGCAATCGCCTCGGCCAGTTTCGCGGCATCGGCGTAGATCCGGTTTCGTTCGCTCGCGGCGCGCTCAGCGAGGAGCATCGCCTCGACCTGGTCCGCCCGGTCCCTGGCGACCCCAAGGGCCCAGACCATCATCACCCCGGTGAAAAGGACCGCAGCAAGCATCACAGCACCGGCGGCACACTGGGCCCGGTAGCGGCGCACGAACTTGCGAAGCCGGTAGGCCAGGCTCGGCGGGCTCGCCAACACGGACTCGAAGTCCAGATGCCGCTGCAGATCGGCAGCCAGCTCGAGGGCGGTTTCGTAGCGCCGCGTGCGGTCCTTCTCGAGCGCCTTCAGCAGGATCCAGTCGAGGTCGCCGCGCAGCTTCTTCTGCAACTCCCCTGTGGCCAACCGCCGCACCGCCGCGAGCTGGTTTGCCTGCTCGCCGAGCGTGGTGATCTTCGTGCTGGGTTTCGTCGGCTCCTGCTCGCGAATCACCCGCTGCATTTCCAACATGCCTGCATCACGAAGTGCCTGGCGCGAGAACGGCAGCTCGCCGACGAGCAATTCGTACAGGAGCACACCGAGCGAATACACGTCGGTCCGTGTGTCCACGTCCAGGCCGCCGAGTCCGGCCTGCTCCGGCGACATGTACTCCGGGGTTCCGATCACGACCCCCTGTTCGGTGAACAGCGTGGCTTCCACGAGATGGTGGTTCGTCGCCTTCGCGAGACCGAAGTCGATGATCTTCGGCATCGGCTTCCCATCCTGCAGCGTGACCAGCACGTTGCTCGGCTTGATGTCGCGATGCATGACGCCCTTCAAGTGCGCGTGCTGCACGCCGGAGCAGACTTTCTGGAACAGTGCGATTCGCTCGGGAAGTCCCAGCTTGTGAAGGTCGCAGTACTCGGTGATGGGAATACCCTTCACATACTCCATCGCGAAGAACGGCTGGCCCGTCGACGTCAGCCCCGCATCCAGCACGGTGGCGATGCAACTGTGCTCCATCATCGCCAACGCCTGCCGCTCGGCCTCGAAACGCCGAAGGACCGCCTTGCTGTCCATGCCAGCCTTGATGACCTTCAGCGCCACACGTCGGCGTACGGGCTCCCTCTGCTCGGCGAGGTACACGACCCCCATTCCTCCTTCGCCGAGCGTTTCGAGTACGTGGTACGGCCCGATCAGGAGGGGCTGCTGCGGCACTCTGGGCCCTTCCGTGTTCATGCGCACACCGACACTAGCCCAACTCCGTGAGTTCGGCATGTCGGTAGCCTGAGAAACAGCCGCCGCAGGCCGGACTGCGCAAGCCCGGAGACCACGACGCAATTGAGGCGGGGAGCACGGTGCCGTAGCGTTCGACTGCCACGGTCAGGCCCTTCATGTCGCGCACTTCGTACCCACGCCACAAGATCCGCGTCACGCTGCTCGAGAACATCCACCCGGCGGCGCGCGAGACGCTGGTCGACGCGGGCTACACCGTCGACGTGATCGACAAGGCGCTGGAAGGCGACGACCTCGCCGCGGTGCTGGCGGAATCCCACGTGGTCGGACTGCGGTCGCGGACCAAGCTGCGCTCGGCGCAGCTCGAACTGGCGCCGCGCCTGCTGGCGATCGGCTGCTTCTCGGTCGGCACCGACCAGGTCGACATCGGGGCGGCGGCGCAGCGCGGCGTGCCGGTGTTCAACGCGCCGCATGCGAGCACGCGTTCGGTCGCCGAACTGGCGATGGGTTGCGTGATCGGGCTGGCGCGGCGGCTCGGCGACAAGAGCCAGAAGCTGCACCGCGGCGAGTGGGACAAGTCGCTGTCGGGCGCACACGAGGTGCGTGGCCATTCGATCGGGCTGGTCGGTTACGGCCACATCGGCCAGCAGGTCGGGCTGCTCGCCGAGGCGTTCGGGATGCGCGTGCTGTTCCACGACATCCAGAGGAAGCTGCCGCTCGGCCTGGCGAAGCCGCTGCCGACGCTGGAGCAGCTGCTGGACGAGGCGGACTTCGTGTCGCTGCACGTGCCGGAGACGCCGCTGACGCGCGGCCTGATCGGCGCCCCGCAGCTGGCGCGCATGAAGAAGGGCAGCTACCTGCTGAACCTGAGCCGCGGCAGCGTGGTCGTGGTCGATGCGCTGCGGGCCGCGCTGCAGAGCGGCCACCTCGGTGGGGCGGCGCTCGACGTGTTCCCGCAGGAACCGACGCCGGCGCTCGCCGAGTGGCGATCGGAGCTCGCCGGTCTGCCCAACGTGCTGCTGACCCCGCACGTCGGCGGCAACACCGAGGAAGCGCAGCGCAACATCGGCACCGAGGTCGCCACCGCGGTCACCGCGTTCATCGACAGCGGCTGCACCGAGGGCGCGGTCAACTTCCCACCGATCAACCTGCCGCCGCGCGAGGGCACGCACCGGGTCCTGAACGTGCACCGCAACGTGCCGGGCGTGCTGGCCGACGTCACGCGCATCGTCAGCGAACTGGGCGCCAACATCGAGGCGCAGCAGCTGAGCACGACGAAGGACATCGGCTACCTGGTGATGGACGTCGACCGCCAGCTGTCCGACGCGGTTCGCGAACGCATCGCCGCGCTGCCGGTCAGCGTGAAGACGCGGATCCTGTACTGATACCGGCGCCTCGCTGCGGCGCGGCCAGGAGCTATACTGCCCGCACGAGATGGAGCGCGGACTGCACAGCGACGAACAGCCGATGCGAAGGGAAGCAGCGGCGCCACCGGCGTTGGCATTGGCGCTCCTGGTGGTCGGCAGCCTGCTCGCTGCGTGCGGCGGCGGCGGCGGCACCGGGAACGTCGGTCCCGCACCCGAGCCGGACGGCACGGTGGCGATGGCGGTGATCGGTCCGGCGGGCGGCACGGTACAGATCACGACCGGCGCGCATGCCGGGATGGCGCTGACGGTGAAGGCCGGGGCGGTGGCGAACGACACGCAGTTCACGATCCGCGTCGACCGCGACGAGGCGGCGGTGCCGAGCGTGTTCCCGGTCTACCGGTTCGAGCCGTCGGACGTCGTGTTCCCGCCCGACTCGGTGGCGGTCACGGTGCGCGGCGCCCCGCAGCTGTTCGGCGACCTCGACCAGGGCCTGCTGACCTTCACGCTGTTCGAGCGGCCGGGGGCTGCGGGCCCGTTCGAAGTGCTGCCGGTGACACTGCTCAACGAACTGACCCGCACCGTCAGCGGCTCGCCGCGCCAGCTCGGCCGCTTCGTCGCGTGGAACGGCGAACTGCACCGGCTGTTCGCGCAGCAGCTCGAGCTGCTCGACCCGGCGGTCGAGACCACGACCGAGACCGTGTTCGGCGTCGAGGTCACGGTCGCCAACGGCCGCGACAGCCTGCGGCTCGGTCGCGGCAGCCTGGCGTCGTTCTGGAACTCGCCGGCGAGCGAGAACGTGCTGATCCTGCACGGTCTGTCCGGCTCGCCGCTCGACTTCCGCGGATCGTTCGACTGGATCCGTTGCCTGTCGCCGGCGGTCCGCAACATCGTCTGCGTCGTCTACCCGTCCGGGCTCGGCGTCGCCGCCAACGCCAACGCGTTGTACGACCTGATCCGGGCGAACCAGCAGCCGGGCTTCGGCTGCACCATTCTCGGCCACAGCCTCGGCGGCAACATCGGCCGCTACATGGTCGAACGTTCGGCCGAGGATCCGGCGCGCGCGGGCTTCGCCGCCGGCGACGCGCCGCTCAGCGACGTCGTGCGGGCGCTGTTCCTGGTCGGCACGCCGAACGCAGGCTCGAACATCGGCGGCGAACTGTTCACCGCGCTGGCGCCGGTGCTGCCGGCGGCCGACGCGCGCTTCGTGCGCGCCGGCATCGACCTGCTCGAGGGCGACGACACATTCACCGCGGCGCAGAACGCCGGCTACGTCGACAACCCGACCGTCTACCACACGATCTGTGGTGACCTCGGCAACGGCACCGACGGGCTGGTCAGCGTCGCCAGTGCCCGCGCGGTCCCGCTGTTCCCGCCGGAGTCGGAGGTTGTGTTCCCGATCGGCCACTTCGACCTGCACCGGGCCGCCGCCTGGAATGGCGTCGCCGACTGGATCAACGCCCGCCTGCCCGTGCCCTGACGGTTTTCTGCCGCCGGCATGCCCCCGGTTGCGCACTTGGTAGTTGGTGCCAAGATGCTGCGGTGACCACGTCGGACCCCGGGTTCTTGGCCAGATGGGAACAGCTCGGGAGGTTCTTCATGGGCACTTCGGACGTGCACGTGGCGTTGGCGCGGGTCACGAACAAGCTGCAGGAACTCGGCATTCCGTACGCGATCTGCGGGGGCATGGCATTGAATGCGCACGGCTACCAGCGGGCGACAACGGATGTCGACCTGGTGCTGACGGCAGAGGGCCTCGCCCAGTTCAAGGCGCATGCGCTCGGGCTCGGGTGGCTCGAGCGCTTCCCCGGCAGTCGCGGGGTGAAGGACACCCAGAACAAGGTGAAGATCGACATCCTGGTCACGGGCGGCATCCCCGGGGACGGTACGCCGCGTGGCGTCGAGTTCCCGGACCCGGCGATCGCGGCAGTTGAGATCGCGGGTCGGCGCTACGTGAATCTCGCGACCCTGATCGAGATGAAGGTCGCCTGCGCGCTGTCATCGCCGCACCGGCCGCGCGACTACGACGACGTGATCCAGCTGATCCGCGTCAACGCCCTGGGGGAGCACTTCGCCGAGTCGATGCACCCCTACGTGCAGGCCAAGTACCGGGAGCTGTGGGGTCTCGCGCAGCATTCCGATCCGCTCCAGGAGTGAAGGGGCGCGAGGCCTCACCACGGCGGCGGCGGTTCGCTCCGTTCGCATGCGGTGAGCCGCCGCTGCACGAGGCGTCGCTCCGGCTCCGAACACGGCTGCTGCAGGGCACAGCGCAGCGCCACCGCCGCTGCGACATGGTCGCCGAGTTCCCAGTGCAGCTGGGCCTTCACCGCGCCGAGCAGGAAGTAGTCGTCGAGCGTCCGGTCGGCGGCGAGGTCGGCGATTTCGCGCAGCCCGGCGGCCGGCCCCCTCAGCTTGCCGATCGCGACGGCGCGGTTGAGGCGGACGACCGGCGATGGCGTCAGCAGCAGCAGGCGGTCGTACTCCGCGACGATGCGCGCCCAGTCGGTGGCGGCGTAGCTCGGGGCACCGGCGTGCAGCGAGGCGATCGCGGCCTCGCAGTGCCACGCGGTCAACGAGTCGCCGCCGATCGAAGCCCGGAAGTGGTCGAAGCCCAGCGCGATCCAGGTCCGGTTCCAGCGCGTGCGGTCCTGTTGCGCCAGCGGCACCAGGTCGCCGTACTCGTCGGTGCCGGCCGGCAGCCGGGCGCCGACCAGCAGCATCAGTGCCATCAGCGCGTGGGCCTTCGGCGAAGCCCCGGCGGGCAATTCGAGCACCAGCGCCAGCAGGCGGATCGCCTCGTCGATCAGGTCGCTGCGCACGAGCTGGTCGCCGGCGTGCGCGCGGTGGCCTTCGTTGAACACCAGGTAGATCACGTCCAGCACCAGGTCGACCCGGGCCGCGAGTTCGCCGGGCTCCGGCAGTTCGAACGCGACGTCGCCGGCCTGCAGCTTCGCTTTCGCCCGCACCAGGCGCTGCGCGATCGTCGCGTCCTTCTGCAGCAGCGCGCGGGCGATCGCCGGCACGCCGAAGCCGCACACCGTCTTCAGCATCAGCGGCACGCGGGCGTCCGGCGGGACCGCGGGGTGACTGCACAGGAACAGCATGCGCAGCGTGTCGTCGGCGATGCGGTCGCCGGCGGGCTCGACCGGTTGGTCGGCCTCGTCGACCCACTGCCGCAGGTGCTGTTCGATGCGCGCGCCGATGCGTGCCCGCCGCAGCGAGTCGAGCGCCAGGTTGCGCGCGACCCGGAACACCCACGCCTCGGGCTGTTCGGGCACACCCTCGGCCGGCCACACCCGCAGCGCGCGGAGCAGGGCTTCCTGGACCACGTCCTCGACGAGGTCGAGGCGAGCCGGCCCGAGCACGCGGCACAGGCCGGCGACCATGCGACCGTAGCGGTGGCGGAACAGGTCCGCGACCAGTTCGGGCGGCAGCGCCATCCGCCTCGGCGCGGCCTAGGTCTCGGGGCCGCCGAGGAAGTCGAGCTCGCGCACTTCGATCGAGCCGAACGCGAAGTTCGGATGGCCGTCGCACAGCTTGACCGCGTGGTCGTAGCTGTCGGCCTTCACGATGTAGACGCCGCCGACCACTTCCTTGCTCTCGACGTAGGGGCCGTCCTTGACCTCGTTCTTCTTGCCCTTGCCGCGCGGCCAGATCACCTTGCCGCCCTGGTCGGTCAGCTTCTGGCCCAACTGCAGGCGGCCTTCGGCAGCGAGCTTGTTGCCCCAGGCTTCGTACTCGCCCAGGATGCGGGCGAAGTCGTCGGGTGTGAACTGGCTGTAGTCGGCGGTGGCGTCGCCGCGCAGGATCAGCATGTACTTCGGCATCGGAGGATCTCGGTTGCGCCGGGGGAGCCGGCTGGTTGCACAGCAGACGAATACGCAGGCGGCCGGACGACAGCGAAGACGAGATTCGCGCGGTGACCGGGGTACCCGCGCGGGTTTTCTGCGATGGCACCCCGGGTTGGCCATCGTTAGCATCGCGCGCCGGACCGGAACGCTCGCATGGCCCAACCCTCGACTCGTTCGTCATCGTCCCTGCCACCGCGATTCACTGCCGGCGCCCGCTGGGCCGTCGCCGCGTTCGTCGGACTGGCTGCGCTGCAGTTCGGCTGCAGCACCGTGCACGTGCCGAAGACTTGGCGGCCGTACGTGCCGCCGGACCCGGCGGCCCAGGGCCAGATCGCCGACGCGACGCGGGTGGCCGGCAGCGATGGCACGTGCGTCGAGTGCCACGTCGGCTGCAGCGATCCGCACCCGCGCGGCACCGTCGCGCACTGTGCGCACTGCCACGGCGGCGACCCCACCAAGAAGGACGTCGCTGGCGCGCACCCGGTGCCGCTGTTCCCGAAGCGCTGGCCGAGTTCGGCCAACCCGGAACGGCCGTACGTGCTGACGATGAAGGAGAGCGAGGCCTGGATCCAGTTCGTGAATCCGGGCGACCTGCGCGTCGCCAACAAGACTTGCGGGCCTTGCCACCAGGACCAGACGCTGGCTGTGATGAAGTCGCTGATGACGACGGCGCAGCACTTCTGGGGCACGGTGACCTACGCCAACGGCATCGTCAGCGTCAAGCGCTCGATCCTCGGCGAGTCGTACGGTCCCGACGGCACGCCGCAGATCGTCTCGCACGTGATCACCGACGCGAACGGCAAGAGGCGCGCGCTCGATCCGGCCAACCCGGACGACAAGGCGCTGATGCAGAAGCACAGCTGGTCGGCTGTCGCGGTGCCGCTGCCGCACTGGGAAGTGACGCAGCCGAGCAACGTGTTCCGGATCTTCGAGCAGGGCAGCCGGCTCGGCACCGCAGCGCTCGGGCTCAACGGCCTCGCCTCGCCGGTGCCCGGCCTGCCCGACAAGAACGAGGACCCTGGGCGGCCCAACAACAAGTCGTCGGATCGCGGCCTCGGCACGCTGAACCGCGTCGACCTGCCGACGCTGAACGTGCACAAGACGCGGCTCAACGATCCGCACCTGTCCAAGTTCGGCACCAACGACCAGCCCGGTGACTTCCGCGGCAGCGGCTGCTCTGCCTGCCACATCATCTACGCCAACGATCGCGACCCGATCCACAGTGGGCCGTACGCGCAGTTCGGCAACCTGGGCCACGGCAACGTCGGTGCGGCGGTGACCTGGATGCAGGGCAGCGCCAACAAGGCCGAGGTCGCCGACAAGGCGCTGGAACCGGAACAGGGCAAGCCCGGCCATCCGATCGCACACCGCTTCACCCGCGGCATGCCGTCGAGCAACTGCATGGTCTGCCACATGCACCAGCCGAACTCCTTCCTGAACACCTACTACGGCTACCAGATGTGGTCGTACGAGACCGACGGCCAGCACATGTGGCCGGAGACGCAGAAGGAGAAGACGGCGAAGGAGCGGTTCGACATCCTCGACCGCAACCCCGAAGGTGCAGCGCAGCGCGGCAAGTGGGGCGACCGCGAGTTCCTCGCGCGCGTCGCCGAGGACATCAACCCGAAGGCCGAGCACACGCAGTTCGCCGACTACCACGGCCACGGCTGGATCTTCCGCGCGGTGTTCAAGATGGACCGCGAGGGCCACCTGCTCGACTGCGACGACAAGAAGATCGACTACGACAAGCCGGGCAAGTTCGCCGGCGTGATCCCCGAACTCGGCAAGGTGCCGACCGCCCAGGACATCATGGCGCGCAAGTGCTTCACGCCGAAGCCGGGCCAGCCCGTACACCTGAAGGACGTGCACGCCGAACGCGGCATGCACTGCGTCGACTGCCACTGGGCGCAGGACATGCACGGCGACACGCACCTGTACTCCGAGTACCAGGCATCGCTGCAGATCCAGTGCCAGGACTGCCACGGCACGGCGACCGAGTGGGCGACGCTGCGGTATTCGGGCCCGGCGGCGAAGGCTGAGGATGCGAAGGACCCGGCCAGGAAGTCGAGCCTGCTGTACCTGCCGAGCACGCCGAACAACCAGCGGCGCGAGCGGGCGCTGACGCCGTGGGGCAAGGCGCGCATCGAGGTCAGCGACGAGGGCAATGTCTACACCCAGCGCTCGATGCTGTACCCGGACCTGCAGTGGGAGATCCCGCAAGTCAAGCGCAGCGTCGATCCGACCGCCGGACCGAAGTACAACAAGAAGGCGGCGTACGCGAAGCTCGTCACCAAGGCCGACGGCAGCTGCGCGCACACCGCGGAGCGCATGGACTGCGCGGCGTGCCACACCTCGTGGATGACGTCGTGCTTCGGCTGCCACCTGCCGCAGGAGGCGAACTGGAAGACGCCGATGCACCACTTCGAGCAGAAGGAACTGCGCAACTGGGCGAGCTACAACCCGCAGGTCGCGCGCGACGACGTGTTCATGCTCGGCATCTCGCCGGACGTGAAGGACAACAAGTTCGCGGTGGTGCGTTCGTCGTCGGCGGTGATGGTGTCGTCGACCGACAGCCAGCGCGCGATCGCCTACAAGCAGCAGTTGACGGTCGCCGCCAACGGCATGAACGGGCAGTGCTTCAACACGCACTTCGCGCACACCGTGCGCACCAAGGAGACGCGCAAGTGCAGCGACTGCCACGTCGGTGCCGACAACGACAACAATGCGTGGCTGGCCCAGACCTACCTGATGGGCACCAACTACGTGAACTTCTTCGGCATGTATGCGTACGTCGGCGCCGACAGCCAGGGCCTCGAAGCGGTCAAGATCACCGAGTGGGAGGAGCCGCAGGCGATGATCGGCAGCAACCTGCACCGGTTGGCCTACCCGGCCGAGTACGCAGCGCACGAGAAGAACAAGCGCGGGCTGACCGAAGCTCACCACCATTCCGGCAGCGTGCGCGCGCTCGAGGTGCGCGGTGAGTACCTGTACACCGCGTCGGGCGCCGACGGCTTCCGCGTGTTCGACATCGCCAACGTCGCCAACAAGAACTTCAGCGAACGCATCGTCACCGCGCCGGTCTCGCCGCTCGGCCAGGACACGCACGTGAAGACGAAGTTCGCGACCGGCATCGCGCTGCCGACCAACATGTCGATCGCGATGGACCGGCCATGGGACCCCGACAACCGGGAGCAGTCCTACCCGCTGCGCGGCAAGGACAAGACGCAGAGCCAGTACCTGCACGAGAGCTACCGCTACGCCTACGTCAGCGATCGCTCCGAGGGCCTGGTGCTGGTCGACATCAACTGCCTCACCGACGGCAACCCCGACAACAACTTCACCAGGCGGGCGCTGACCTTCAATCCCGACGGCGCGCTGGCCGGTGCCGAGAACGTCGCGATCGCCGGCACGACGGTCTACGTGTGCTGTGATCGCGGCCTGGTCGCGATCGACGTCGACGATCCACTGGAGCCGAAGATCGTGGCGACGGTGCCGCTCGACCAGCCGACGTCGGTCGCGGTGCAGTTCCGCTACGCGTTCGTCACCACCAAGAAGGGCCTCGAGGTCGTCGACGTGACGGTGCCGGCGCAGGCGCGGCTGGTGCCCGGTGCCCTGGTCGAGCTGGCCGACGCCCGCGACGTCTACGTCGCGCGGCACTACGCCTACGTCGCGGCGGGCGCCGATGGCGTCGCGATCGTCAGGATCACCCGACCCGAGGCCCCGACGCTGTTCAGCAAGTGGAACGCCGATGGCGCGCTCGTCGACGTCAACCAGGTCAAGGTCGGCATGGTCAACGACAGCGTCTACGCGTTGGTAGCCGACGGCGGCAGCGGCTTCCACGTGGCGCAGCTGGTCACGCCCGAAGACGGCGGTCGCAGCGCGTACGGCTTCTCGCCCGAGCCGCGGCCGAAGTGGATCGCGGGCCGCAAGGTCAAGGGCGCGCGCGCGCTCGCCAAGGGCCTCGAGCGCGACCGCGCGGTCGACGAATCCGGCAACCAGATCTCGGTGTTCGGCCGCATCGGCGGCCGCCCGTTCAACCTCGCCGAGATCCGCGCGATCAGCCTGCCTGGCGGCCGCCCGGTCAGCGACGAGCCGCCAGCGAACTGGCAGCCGCCGGCCGCGATCAAGAAGTGACCGCCCGTTCCTGCCGCCGACTGCCCGCCAACCCCACCCGCACCGCAGCCCGTCGTCTCCACCATGAAAGGTGACAGCCCGTCGTCTCCGTTGGATGTCCTGGTCGTCGGTGGCGGGCCCTGCGGCACCGCTGCGGCGTGGCGTGCGCACGAACTCGGCTTGTCGGTGCTGGTGGTCGACCGCGACTGCGTGTTGGCGATCGTCAAGGAGTGGGGCGAGCACCAGCCCAAGCCCAAGGACGTCGATGCCGACTACGGCGACCGCACCGACCTGGTGTTCCCGAAGGGCGGCGCGCTGATCTCCCAGTTCCCGTACGACGACCAGACGCCGGCCAACCAGCTGTACGAACGCTGGCTCAAGGTCTACGACGAGAACAAGGTGCCGTACAAGAACGGCGTCGAGCTCGGTGCCGCCAAACGACAGGCCAATGGCGTGATCGAGGCCGAGTGCATGGAGCTGCAGACGCAGGGCAAGAGCAAGGTGTACTGCAAGAACCTGGTGCTCGCGCTCGGCAGCGGCTCGCCGGCCAAGGTGCGGCTGATGGGCGACGGTCTCGGCATCCGCTACAAGCTCGGCAACGCCGCCGATTTCGTCGGCGGCCCGGCGTGTGTCGTCGGCGGCGGCATGTCGGCGGCCGAGGCGGTCGTGGCGATCGCGCTGTCGAAGGCGACTGCGAAGGACAACTCCGACATCTTCTGGTGCTACCGCGGCCGCGGCATGCCGAAGGTCGCGCAGGGCAAGGCGCTCGCCGCCAAGTTCTACGAAGCCTGGACGCAGGGCAACATCCGCTACCTGCCGCTGTCCGAGCCGCTGGCGGTGTTCAAGGACGACAAGGGCAAGGACCTGGTCGCGGTCAAGACCCGGCGCGTCGAACAGGCCAACCAGCCGCCGGAGCTGGTCTGCTACGAGTTCGAGAAGAGCAAGGTGCTGGCGTTCATCGGCAGCGAACGGCCGACCGACCTGCTGACCCAGATCGGCATCAAGGAGTTCGAGCTCGCCGACGCGCCGGCGAAGAAGCGCCTCGCGGTCACCGCGCTGCGCGAGTCGCAGGTGCCGAACGTGTTCCTGGCGGGAGGCCTGCTGCACCCGGCGTACATCGAGACCAGCGACTTCCGGCCCGAGGCGCTGCAGTCGACGGTCAAGGAGAGCGAGACCAGCTTCAAGCGGGCGATGGGCGAGGGAGTCGCGATCGCGGAGACGATCTTCCAGCGCATGAAGAAGGGCGTCTCCGACGACGCGATCCGCGACCAGCTGGCGAAGCAGGCGCAGACCGCACCGCCGTCGAAGCCCGCGATGGCGGTGACGCCGCCGCCGGCACCGGAGCCGGCCGAGCCGCAGGTGGGCGCGGCGTTCGTGCAGATCGGCCCGGCCGAGAACCAGCCGAAGGCGGAGCACTTCTTCCCGATCGGCGACGCGATCATCGGCCGCACCGCTGGCCGCGTCGTGGTCGGCAGCGACGCCGAACTGCTCGACCAGCACGCGGCGTTCCGCGTCGACGTCGACGAGTGTTACGTGACCAACGCGCCGTGGAACGGCGCCTGCTACGTGCGCATCAACTCCGAACGCACGGTGCAGCCGGGCGGCATCATCTCGGTCGGCCGGCAGCGGTTGCGCGTCGACCTCGCCGACGGCCGCGTGGTGCTGGCGCGCCTGGACAGCCGCGGCAACGTCGCCCGCACGCTGCCCCTGTCGCGCGAGGAACGCTCGATCGGCCGCGACGACCTCGATCCGCGCGATGGCGCGATCTCGCGCGCGCACCTGCTGGCGACCGACGCCGGCGGCGTCGCCCGCGTGCGCGACGCGAGCCGCAACGGCACCTTCGTCGAACTGCACGGCTCGCTGCGCCTCAACGAGGACGACGAGGTGTTCCTGGGCGCGCAGCGCTTCCGTTTCGTCGGCATGCGCAGCCAGCTCGCCGGCACCGCGGCGACGGCTCCGCCGGGGGCGCCGATGGCGACGC
>JBASWX010000142.1:0-4393 GCA_049276695.1 Planctomycetota bacterium | reverse complement strand
GCGCTGTCCAGCCCGCGCCCGGGTCCAGGCCCGCTGCGCTGCGATGGCGCCGAACGTGCGGCCCGCTTCTGCCTGCAACAGGCCCGCGTGCGCCACCGCGCCGGATCGCCACTGGCCCGCGCCCGCTGACCGGAACCCCCATGCACCTCGGCTACGTACTGAAGAAGTTCCCGCGCGCGTCGGAGACGTTCGTGCTGAACGAGATCCTGGCGCAGCAGCGCCGCGGCGCGCAGGTCACCGTGTTCGCGTTGAACAAGCCCGACGACGGCGTGTTCCACCGCGGCCTCGCCGAGCTGCAGCGGCCGGTCGTCTACCTGCCCGCGCGCAAGCCGGACGGCTGGCTGCTGCACCTGCGGGCGCACCACGACCTGCTGCGCGGTGCGGGGCCCGCACTGTGGGCCGAGTTCGACGACCTGCTGGCGGCCGGGCGCCCCGACCTGTGGTCGATCCTCGGCGCCGGCCTCGACCTGGCGCTGCTGGCGAAGGCGCACGGCGTGCAGCACCTGCACGCGCACTTCGCGACCGTCGCCGCCTACGCGGCGCGCGCGGCCAGCGCGCTGGCCGGGCTGCCGTTCAGCGTCACCTGCCACGCCAAGGACCTCTATCGCGACGGCATCGTGCCGGGCCAGTTCCAGAGCCTGCTCGCGCGCAGCGCGTTCGTGGTGACGGTGTGCGAGGCGAACGCGCGCTGGATCCGCGACGGTCTGGCCGGCAGCACGCCGCTCGACGTGCGCGTGCTCTACAACGGCGTCGACACCAGCGCCTTCCACCCGCGCCACCGCACGCCGTCGCCCGTGCCGCTGGTGCTCGCCGTCGGCCGGCTGGTCAGCAAGAAGGGCTTCCACGTGCTGCTCGACGCGGTGGCTGCGCTAGCCGCGCAAGGCATGCGGCCGCGCGTCGTGCTGGTCGGCGATGGCGAGGAACGGGCGGCCCTCACCACACAAGCCGGCCGGCTCGGCCTGCACCACGTCGAGTTCGCCGGCATGCGCACCCACGACGACGTGCGGGCGCTCGTGCACCAGGCAACGCTGATGGTGCTGCCGTGCATCGTCGGCGACGACGGCAACCGCGACGCGTTGCCGACCGTGCTGCTCGAAGCGCTCGCCGCCGGACTGCCGGTGGTCAGCACCCCGATCGGCGGCGTCGCGGAGATCGTCGACGGCGGCCAGGCCGGTGTGCTGGTACAGCCGGGCGACGCGGCGACGCTGGCTGCGGCGATGGCAACACTGCTGCAATCGCCGCTCGAACGCCGCCAGCTGGCCGCGGCCGGCCGGGCCCGCGCCGAACGGCTGTTCGACCTCGATACCAACGTCGGTGTGCTGCACGACTGGATCGCGCAGGCGGCCCCAGCCCCGGCCGAGGTGGCACGGTGAGGGCACCCGTCGCCTACGTGTCCGCCGATCCGGGCATCGCGCCAGACGGCGACAAAGGTGCGTCGGTGCACCTGCGCAGCCTCGCGGCCGCGTTCGCGCACAACGGCGTCAACCTCGACGTCTTCGTCGGCCGCGCCGGCGACGTGTCGGGGTTCCGGCCGCACCGCGCCCGCACCGTGCCGACGCCGCGCGGCGCTGGCGTCGCTGGCGAACTGCTGCAGCTCGCGCACGGACAGGCGATGCTGCAGGCGCTGCAGCACGCCGGCCCGCACGCCGCCGTCTACGAACGGCTGTCGCTGTTCGGCCTCGCCGGCCTCGCGCACGCCAGCGCGCTGCGCGTCCCGTTCGTCGTCGAAGTCAACGCACCGCTGTGGCGCGAGGCGGCCGCGTTCCGCACGCTGCACCTGCCGCACAGCGCGCGCGGCGTCTGCCTCGACGTGCTGCACCAGGCGACGCGCGTGTTCGTGGTGACGCCGGCGCTGGCCGCCGAGCTGGCGGGCCTCGGCATCGCCACCGGGCGCATCGAAGTGCTGGGCAACGGCGCCGACGTCGCCGCCTTCCGCAAGGCACCGCCGGCGTGCAAGCCGGCGGCGCTGCGCGGCCGGCCGACGCTGCTGTTCGCCGGCTCGTTGAAACCGTGGCACGGCATCCCGTTCCTGCTGCGCGCGTTCGCGGCGCTGCGTGCCCAGCGCCCTGTCGGGCTGTGGATCGTCGGTGACGGCCCCGAACGCACCGCGATCGAACAAGCCCAGCGCGCCTTGCCCGGCGACATCGTGCACGAGGGTGCAGTGCCGCACGATCGCATGCCCGGCCTGCTGGCCGCGGCCGACGTGGTCGTCGCGCCGTACCCGGCTGCCGCCCCCACCTACTTCTCGCCGCTGAAGGTGGTCGAGGCCCTGGCCGCCGGCCGCCCGCTGCTCGCCAGTCGCGTCGGCTGCGTGCTGCAGACGCTCGCCGGCCACGACCCGCTCGGCCTGTTCGAGCCCGACGACGTCGGCGACTTCATCGCCGCCACGGAACGTGTGCTCGCCGCCGGTGCCGCGGCCGCCACCGCCGGCATCGACCCGGCCCTGGTCGAAGCACTCGACTGGACCAGCAAGGCCCGCCTGATCGCACGCGCGTTCGCGCCGAACGCGGTGCCGGTAACCGCGGCCCCCGAGGTCTGCCGTGGCTGAGCCGCGCCAACGGCTGCCGCGCGCGTTCGGCGTCTGGCGGCGACTGCTGCCGTACCTGCGCCCGCACCGCAGCCGGCTGCTGCTCGCAGCCGCCTGGTCGCTGCTGGCGGTCGCGATCGAGCTGGTCAAGCCCTGGCCGATCAAGGTGGTCATCGACCAGGTCCTGCTCGGCCAGCCGTGGACGCTGCTGCCGGCGGCCTGGCAGGGCGACGCGGCGGCGCTCACGTGGCTGGCGATCGGCGCCACGCTGGTCCTGGCGCTGCTCGGCGGTGCGCTGGCGTTCTGGCGCGACCTGCGCCTCGCCGAAGCGGGCCAGCGCGCCATCGCCGCGGTGCGCAGCGACGCGCTCGACGCGGTGCTGGCACAGTCGTTGGCGTTCCACGAACGGCACCGCGCCGGCGACCTGCTGGTCCGCTTGTGCGGCGACGCGCAGAACCTGCGCACGCTGCTGGTCGACGGCCTGTTCGCGCTCGGTCGCGAGTTGGTGCTGGTACTCGGCACGCTGGCGATGCTGATCGCGATCGACTGGCGGCTCGGGCTCGCCGCGCTGGCGGTGTTGCCGCTGGTCGCCGTGCTGTCGGCGCTGTCGGCGATCCGGCTGCGCACCGCGGCGCGCAAGCAGCGCAAGAAGGAGGGCCAGCTCGCGGCCTCCGCGCACGAGACGCTGGCCGCGGTGCCGGTGATCCAGGCCTACGGCCTCGAGAGCATCGCCGCCGACGCGTTCGGCAAGCAGAACCGGCGCAGCGCGCGCGCCGGCCTGCAGGCGACGCGCATCGAAGGCCGGCTTGGCCTCGGCACCGACATCGCGCTGGCGCTCGGCACCGCGGCGATGCTGTGGCTCGGGGTCGCGCGCGTGCAGGCCGGGGCTCTGTCGCCCGGCGAACTGCTGGTCGCGCTGACCTACGCGCGTTCGTTCTACCGTCCGATCAGGAAGGGCCTCGGCAAGAGTGCGGCGATGGTGAAGGCGGCGGCCGCCGGGGAACGCGTGCTCGAGCTGCTCGATGCGCGCACCGGATTGCCGCGACCGGCCCGACCGGCTGCGCTCGGGCCGGTGCGCGGCGCCTTGACGCTGCGCGACGTGCACTTCCGGCACGCCGACGGCCGCGACGTGCTGCGCGGCGTCGACCTGACGATCGCCCCGGGCGAACACATTGCGCTGGTCGGCGGCAATGGCGCCGGCAAGTCGACCCTCGCCGCGCTGCTGGTCCGGTTGCGCGACCCGGGTGCCGGCACCGTGCTGCTCGACGGCGTCGACGTGCGCGCCCTCGATCCCGCGGCGCTGCGGGCCAGCATCGCGCTGGTGCTGCAGGAGACGCTGCTGTTCGCCGGCTCGCTGCGCGACAACGTGCGGCTCGGGCGCCCGGACGCCAGCGCCGCCGACGTCGACTCCGCCTGTGCCCTGGCCGGTGTCACCGCGTTCGCGGCGCGCTGGCCGGCCGGGCTCGACACCAAGGTCGGTGAACGCGGCGTCGACCTGTCCGGCGGCGAACGCCAGCGCGTCGCCCTGGCCCGCGCCCTGACCCGCGACGCGGCCGTGTTCGTGTTCGACGAGCCCACCACCGGCCTCGACGCCGGCGCCGAGGCGCTGCTGTGCCAGCGCATCCTCGGGCAGTTGCGCGGCCGCACCGTGCTGCTGATCACCCACAACCCGCGCCTGTGCGGCGCCGCCGACCGCATCGTGCGCCTGCACGACGGCCGGATCGAGGAGCCCAAGGTCAGCGGCGGCGTCGCCGGAGGTGCCGCGTGAGCACCGCGCACCCCCGTTGCCCGGGCCCGGAGTCCGCCGCCGATCCCGCGTTCCTGCGCGCGCTCGACGCCGGCGCGATCGCAGCCCTGGTGCAGCAG